>NZ_MIBU01000034.1:0-2129 GCF_001830725.1 Sulfuricurvum sp. RIFOXYD12_FULL_44_77 | reverse complement strand
ATCGGTGAATTTTACGATCTAATGAATTCTCGTACCTCAGCAGCGGTTCATTCGGCTGAAACGACCGCTTTCATTTTACGAATTATTTTTATACTGATAGGGATTTTTTTATTATTCATGCTTTGGCGTCTGCACCGAACACTGCAAACAACCTTGGGAAGCTCGGTAGATGAAGTGCACACCCATATAATGCATATCGGAAGCGGTGACTTTTCACACCCCATTATTCTAAAATACGGAAATGAAGAGAGCGTACTGGGTTGGCTCAGCGAAACACAACAAAAACTCAAAGAGCTCAACGCTACGAATGAGCGGTTGAAAAATCTCTATGCAGCCCTGAGTCAATGCAATCAAGCGATTGTCCGTTCAACCAATGAATCAGAGCTTTTCCCTCTCATCTGTCGTGATGCCATCGATTTCGGCGGGATGAAAATGGCATGGATCGGGATGCTCGATCCCTCATCCGATACACTTACTATCGTTAATTCTTACGGAGAGGGAACCGATTGTCTCGAAGGATTCACCATCTCAACCGATCCGTCCGACCCTAATACACAAGGTCCGACAGGACGCGCATTCCTAGAAAATCGTCCGTTTTGGTGTCAAGATTTTCAAAATGATTCATTAACCCAAACGTGGCATAAACTGGGTGAACAATACGGTTGGGGCTCTTCAGCCGCACTGCCGCTGACGCGTGAGGGGAAAGTCATAGGAATTTTTTCTCTTTATGCTCAAGAGAAAGATGCTTTTGATGAAGCGGCTCAAAAACTTCTCGAAGAGATGGCGATGGACATCAGTTTTGCACTGGATCAGTTTTCGAAAGAGAAAGCACGTACAACAGCGGAAAAGCAGATTCAATATCTCGCCAATTACGATGAACTCACCGGTCTGCCGAACCGCTTAAAACTTGACAACCGAATCCAATATTTCTTGAGTTTGGCAAAAAGAAACGATATGTCTTTCACCGTTATGTTTCTCGATCTCGACCATTTCAAAACGATCAATGATACGTTAGGGCATAGCTGTGGAGACAGCTTACTGATCGAAGCGTCCAAACGGCTCAAGACGATCCTCAGAGAAGAAGATACTATCGCCCGATTCGGGGGTGATGAATTTATCATTCTTCTCCCCAATATTGACGTTGATGGAGCGACACAGGTTGCCCAAAAACTCTTAAATACGTTCCAGCACCCTTTTTATATTCATGAGCATGAGCTGTGTATCAGCGGCTCTATCGGGATTGCTCTCTACCCGAATGACGGACATGATTTTGAAGCTCTCTATAAAAATGCCGATACGGCTATGTATCGGGCTAAAAAAGAGGGGCGAAATGGATATTGTTTCTTTACTCACGAAATGCAGCGCCACTCCATCCGAAATCTTGAACTCAGTAATGCACTCCGTTATGCACTTGAGCGTAATCAGCTGCAATTGCACTATCAACCTCAATTTTCAACCCAAAAAGGTATCGTTATTGGGGCTGAGGCATTATTGCGTTGGAATCATCCTGAACTCGGCAGTATATCTCCCTCAGAATTTATCCCGATTGCCGAAGAGAACGGGATGATTTTATCGATAGGAGAGTGGGTACTGCACACCGCGATCCAAACAGCAAAAGAGTGGATCGATCAAGGATATACACCGATACTTATGGCCGTGAACCTCTCTGCCGTACAATTTCGAGCACCTAATCTCCCCTCCCTCATCGCCGATATTCTCGACAAGGTAGGATTGCCTCCGGAATATTTAGAGCTTGAACTGACCGAAAGTATCGCGATGGACGATCCGCAAAAAGCGATCAATACGATGAACGAACTGCACGCCAAGGGTATCCGAATGTCTATCGATGACTTCGGAACAGGACACTCTTCGTTGAGCTATCTCAAAAAATTTAAAATTTATAAACTCAAAATCGATCAATCGTTTGTCCGAGACATCACTATCGATCCCGAAGATAAAGCGATTGTTTCGGCCATTATCAGTATGGCAAAGCGGCTCGGATTACAAACCATTGCAGAGGGGGTAGAGACCATAGCCCAACTCAACTATCTTCGCGAACAGCAATGCGATGAAATACAGGGGTACCATTTCTCCAAACCTCTCCCGAAAAAAGCTTTTGAAGAGTTTAG
>NZ_MIBU01000033.1:0-2125 GCF_001830725.1 Sulfuricurvum sp. RIFOXYD12_FULL_44_77 | reverse complement strand
TACATTGACTTTCATCTGGCTATCAACACTGTTAAGTCGTGCAATAATCTCTTCTAAATCATCCTTATTCCACCCTCTTTGCATAGCGGAATAGAGGGTCTCAAAGACAAGCATACTCGTTTTTTTAGCATCGACATGGGCTAAATTCGTAATCGCATCTCTCTTCATATATTCGCCGTACATATACGCGGCTATGAGAGTCACGAGCATGGTAATAAAAATAATCTTAGCCGCAATCTTTGTATAGGTTGTTTTATTTGGCATTTTCCACCCGCTTCACTCATAAAATTAACGTTACTTATAGAAATAAATTGATGATATCTCACAGGGCGTGAAAAATATCTTAAAAGAAACTCTACGCTACAATCGCATTTTCCTATAAAGGTATTTCTATGATAAAAAACCTCCTTTTTTTACTCTTAATCGCTCCCCTTTCACTCACTGCCGATGAGCCTGCGCAATGGGGTGAAAATGTGAGCGGCGTCGTCACGACCTTTGATTCCTCCAAAAAAGAGATCGCCCTCACCTTTGATGCATGCGGAGGAAGTTTTCGGAGTTCGCAGTACGATGCACAACTGATCGACTTTTTATCGGATAACCATATTCCCGCTACCCTCTTTATCAACTCCCGCTGGATTCAAAGCAATCCGGAAATTTTTGCACGATTAGCCGCCAATCCTCTGTTTGAAATAGCCAACCACGGTACCGCCCACCGCCCCCTCTCCGTTAACGGCAAAAGTGTTTATAATATCCCCGGTACCGCTTCAGCTGAGGAAGTTGCACGTGAAATCAACGGCAACGGGGATCTGATCGAAAAACTCACAGGTAAACGTCCCCTGTTTTTCCGTTCCGGTACCGCCTATTATGATGAACAAGCTATCAGCATAGCGCATCAAAACGGAGTCGAAATCGCGGGGTTCAGTATTTTAGGAGATGCGGGAGCGACCTTTAGCCCCTCCAAAGTGGCACAACAGCTCCTCAATTCCCACAGTGGCGATATTCTCCTCTTTCATATGAATCATCCTGAGGGAGGCACCCGTGAGGGGATCATAGAGGGGGTTACCAAGCTCAAAGGAGAAGGATTCAGCTTCGTCCGTCTTAGTGAGGTAAAAGATCGCCTCAATCGTCTCCCGTAGTGCTAAGTGTGATACAATCTTTTTTAGAAAGAGAGGTAAACTATGTCTTTTAATCTAAAATTTCTCTCGGGTGAATCATGGCTCTTCTCGCTCTTCTTGTTCGGTGCCGCTTTTATTCTCTTTATTCTTCTGGCTCACTACCTGAAAAACAATCACGTCGTCTATTTTGATCAGAGCGTTCTAACGTGGTTTCATGCGATCCGTCATCCTTATCTAGATCATTTTTTCTCCGCCATCACGTGGATGGGATCGTTATGGATTCTTTTGCCTCTCTATCTTGTATTGACCCTCACCCTGAGTCCCCATATAGCCCATTTTGAAAAAATCTTGGGCCTCACCTTTTGGGGGACGGTTATCACCGTCTATGCACTCAAATTTGAATTTGAACGCAAACGTCCTCTCTTGTTCGGAGCTATCCATGAACTCCCTCTCGATCCTTCCTTCCCAAGTGCCCATACGGCGCAGATCACTGCATTCGCCTTTGGACTTACTCTGGCCCTCGCCGGTATTCAATCGCTCTATCAAGGGATACTGCTCTCACTTCTTTTACTCCTCGTTGTATCGGTTTCTATCTCACGAATGTACCTACAAGTCCATTTTCCGACCGATATCTTGGCGGGTATGCTCATCGCCTTTATGTGGGCCGTTATTACCGCGTGGATTGTTAAAACAGGGGTAATGGGATGAAAAACAAGTTCTTAGAGACAGGGGAACACGGCTATCACCCGCTGCGAAAATTTAAAATTATCCTCTCGGGTCTCCGTTTTGCCGTTATCTACGATTTCAGTGTTTTGTACAAAATTATCCTCTCCGTCCTCCTCCTCATCCCCGTTATACTCTATAAAGAGTGGGTGGATGCTTCCTTGATCATTCTGGCGACGGGGGTTATGATTGCGGGAGAAGTGTTCAACACGGCGATCGAAGCGGTATGCGATTTCATGGAAACACGCTGCAATGAAAAAATTCGTATCATAAAAGACATCGCAGCA
>NZ_MIBU01000032.1:7027-17692 GCF_001830725.1 Sulfuricurvum sp. RIFOXYD12_FULL_44_77 | reverse complement strand
CCATTCGTAGGAGATGTTTATGGTCGAATCCGAACTTTATCCGTTACTGTCACAATCGGGGTTTAATGTTCCCCCCTTCCGCCGTTTTGCTCTGAGTGAGCCCATACAACTCGATTTTTACCCTGTTGCGCTCAAAGTTGAATCCCCTAAAATCATCCATAAAAGCGATGTCGGAGGGGTGAGTATTTCACTAAGCACTCCAGATGCGGTAGAAGCGGCACGAGATCAAATGATACGCCGAATCGGTGAACACAATATCGTACTCGATTCTAATGACGGCTTTATTGCTACCGCTATGATCCAAGGGGAAGAGCTCTTTGCCGGAGTAGTCGATGATCCTATTTTCGGGCAAATCATCCTTTTCGGAAAAGGGGGCGTTTTACTGGAGCTCTACCGCGATGTCTGCTACATCGATATCCACGCCGACGAAACTGAAATCCTCCGCGCCATCCGCACCACTAAAATCAGCAAACTTTTTGAAGGGTTTCGGGGTTCCAAGCCGATGATGCGGACAATCGTCGAATTTATTCAGAACCTCCAACGCTTTATCAAAAACAACCCTACGATTCGTGAATGTGACCTCAATCCCGTCATTTTCAATCCTAAAGGGCTGCACGTCGTGGATGCGCGAATCGCATATCACACAGAGAACCAAAACCCCGTATCTGATATACGTGTGCGCCCTAATTTTTTCGATAACCGCACCGTTGCCGTTATCGGCGCATCCAATGATCCCAATAAAGTAGGCTACGCAATCGCGCATAATGCCCTCTCTTTTAAAGGGAAACTCTATTTGGTCAATGCCAGAGGGGGGACACTGGAGGGGCATACACTCTATTCTTCACTCGATGATATTGACGAAACGATTGATACCGCCGTTATTACGATCCCCTCCTCTCATGTCATCGAAACGATAGAAGCCCTCATCCCCAAGGGAGCCAAAAATATCATTATCGTCTCGGCAGGGTTCAAAGAGGTGGGGGATACCCGCAGCGAAGAGCGGCTTAAAGAGTTAGCGGAAGAATATAACCTCAACATCATTGGGCCGAATTGTCTGGGGTACTACGAATCAACACGGAGTCTCAATCTCACGTTCGGCTCACCCACCATTAAAAAAGGGCCCCTGGCCCTCATCGCCCAATCGGGAGCCGTTCTCTCCTCCCTTATGGACAAGGCAACCCAAGAGGGGATCGGATTCTCACATATCCTCTCAGCGGGAAATATGGCCGATATGGGGTTTGCCGACATCATCACGATGCTCTCCGCTGATCCGCAGTGTGAAGCGATCTCTCTGTATGCCGAGGGGATACAGGAGGGAAAAGCGTTTTTAGAATCGCTGCGATCGTGCACAAAACCGATCCGTGTCTATAAAGCGGGAAAATCCCCGCAAGCACGAAAAGCGGCCTTTTCCCATACGGGAAATCTCAGTGGTGACTACCCGATGTTTCGAGGTCTCTTAGAGAGCGTCGGGGTTAAAATGGTCGATTCTATCGAAGCACTCCTATACGCCCAAAATTTTGAGAATATCGCCGTTATCACCAATGCCGGAGGACCGGGTACGATTATCACCGATGTCATCATTGAACGGGGATCAAAACTCTATACCCTGCGTGAAGAGGATCTTAATGCGCTTGATGCACTCCTCCCCTCCAACTGGTCGCGTAACAACCCTATCGATATTATCGGTGATGCACGGAGCGAGCGATTTGAGGCCGCACTGCGATGTGTCGATGCGATGGAGGGAGTTGATTTAATCTATCTTCTTATCACCCCTCAAATGATGACCGATACACTCAATATCGTCCGCCTTTTAGACCAACCATGGAGCAAGCCGATTTTTCCTATATTATTGGGAGGGGCTATGATGAGTGAAGCACTCCTCTTTTTACGCTCACACGCTAAGCCGTGTTTCACCACATTGCACGAGGCGGGAGCGTTTTTGTAAAGATTTGAGCGGGGGTTTGGATTAATCGTAAATGTACAATTATTTTTAACATTCCCATAAGATTGTAATTGCTAGAATGTGCCAAGGATTATGCTGGTTATAGTTCGATTTTTCCACGGAGTACAATGTGACACAAATTTATGTCGGGAACATTCCCTACGGCAAAGACGAAAATGATCTTAAAGATCTTTTCGGACAATACGGTGAAGTTAGCTCAGTTAAGTTCGTAAATGATAAAGAAACAGGCCGTTTTCGCGGTTTCGGTTTTGTTGAAATGGCGAACCAAGATGAAGCTAACAAAGCGATCACTGCTCTTGAAGGTAACGATTTCGGCGGACGTACACTTCGTGTTAACGAAGCTCGTCCACGCGCTCCACGCCCTCCACGCGACCGCTGGTAATCACAACCATGAAGCCCCGAGGGGCTTTCATGCCTCTTTAGTTTTCCCCTTTTACCCTCTCAAAAATTTTATACGTAAAGACACATACCATGACCTATACCCTCACTGAACCCTATATCGAACTCCATAAACTGATCAAACTTTTAGACCTTGTCGATACCGGCGGTCAAGCCAAAGTATTAATCGAAAACGCTCACGTATTCCGCAACGGTGAAATTGAAACTCGCAAACGGGCAAAAATCAAAAAAGGGGAGACGATCACGATCGGTGACGTCGTCATCGAAGTGATCTAATCCATTGTTATTTAATGGAGTTTTCACTATAATTGCTGATCTTATTTAACGGCTCTACACAAGGTTCAAAAAACGTATGAAAAATACAAAAATGATGGTTGTCGGTTTTGTCAGTGCTGTAGCGGTTAGTGTCGCCCTCTCCACATCGCTGTTGGCAAAAAGCAACACCGATGTTCCTGCTGAAGCCTCTGTAGAAGCCTCACGCCTCCAATCACTCGCTAAATTTACCAAAGTTTTGGGAATCGTTGAGCAGTACAACGTAGACGGTCTTACCATCGATCAACTTATCGATAAATCGCTGCAGGGAATGCTCTCCAACCTTGATGCCCACTCCACCTATATGGACAAAAAAAGCTACGACAACCTTAAAACCCAAACGGACGGTGAATTCGGCGGCTTAGGGATAACGGTCGGTATGCGTGATAACGCCCTCACCGTTATTGCCCCGATAGAAGGTACTCCTGCGGACAAAGCGGGTGTTAAAGCAGGCGATATTATCCTTAAAATCAATGATAAATCGACCCTCAGTATGACTATTGACGATGCCGTTGGTTTAATGCGCGGAACCCCTAAAACACCGATTGATATCACGATTGTTCGTAAAGGGACCGCTGACCCGATCAAATTCCACATCATCCGTGACATCATCACCGTTGAATCGGTCTATACCCGAACTATCGGAAAAGAGATCCTTTATATCCGTGTCACCAGTTTCGATAAAAAAGTAGCCGCCGACGTTAAAAAAGCGATTAAAAAACACGCCTCAAAAACCAAAGGGATTATCCTCGATCTCCGTAATAATCCCGGAGGGCTCCTGGATCAAGCGGTTGAGTTGACTGACTTGTTCGTAAGCGAAGGGGTTATCGTTTCCCAAAAAGGGCGCAATAAGGCCGATGATATCACCTACAGCGCTACCAAAAGTTCAACGATCACCGATCTCCCTCTCGTTGTTTTGGTCAACGAAGGTTCGGCCAGTGCCTCAGAGATCGTCAGCGGAGCACTTCAAGATTTGAAACGGGGTGTCATCGTCGGAGAAAAAACTTTCGGTAAAGGTTCGGTTCAAGTCGTTATGCCGATTACCGAAACAGAGGGGATCAAACTTACCGTTGCCCGATATTATCTCCCAAGTGGCCGTACGATCCAAGCCGTCGGCGTAGCACCTGATATCGAAGTGATTGCCGGCGAAGTCAAAAATCATGACAAAACATTTAATATCAAAGAGGCCGATCTTAAAAAACATCTCGAATCCGAACTCGAAAAAGAGGGCGGAATGATCGATGTAACCGAAGCCAATGCAACCAATAAAACAGTTATTACCCCAGAGCAAATGAATAAAGATATTCAGCTCAAAGAGGGTGTCGATATTATTAAAGCCCTAATCATAGTCAAAGGAAAATAACCATGGAAAAACGCGATCTCATCTACGAAGGAAAGGCTAAACGCCTCTTTAGCACCGACGACGCCAACTTAGTCATTGCCGAATTTAAGGATGATCTGACCGCATTCAACGGAGCTAAAAAAGATAATGAATCGGGTAAAGGGGCATTGAACAATAAGATCTCAACCGAATTGTTTAAAATGCTTGCTTCACGCGGTGTAGAATCTCATTTCGTTGAGATGTTGGATGATACCCACATGCTTTGTAAAAAAGTGGACATTATCCTCATCGAAGTGATCGTCCGCAATATCGCAACGGGAAGTCTCAGTAAGAATCTCGGCATTGCCGATGGAACCGTGCTTCCGTTTACGTTGGTCGAATTCGATTATAAAAACGATGCCCTCGGCGATCCGAAACTAAATGATCAACACTGTCTCATTCTTGAGCTTGTTAAAAATGAAGCGGAACTCGATCAACTGCGCGCTATGGCACGTGAAGTGAATTCTATTTTACGTCCTTACTTCCACGAAAAAGGGCTTAACCTAGTCGATTTCAAACTCGAATTCGGTCGCGATGCAAGCGGAAAAATCATCCTTGCCGATGAGATCAGTCCCGACAACTGCCGTTTCTGGGATTTAGCGACGGGTGAAAAAATGGATAAAGACCGTTTCCGTCAAGGTCTTGGCGGACTCAAAGTCGCCTATGAAGAAGTTTTAAACAGAATATTGGGGTAATTATGAAAGCAATCGTAAATGTATTTTTGAAAAACGGAGTTCTTGACTCTCAGGGTAAAGCGGTACAACACGCCCTCTCAGGTCACGGTTTTGACAGCGTCAAAGATGTCCGTGTCGGCAAACAAATCATTATTGAGATGAACGAATCAGACGCAGCACTTGCCAAAGAAAAAGTTGCCCATATGTGTGAAGAGCTTCTTGCTAACACCGTTATTGAAGATTATGAAATTGAGATCCAAGCATGAAAGTCGGCATCATCCAATTTCCGGGGACAAACTGTGAGTACGATACCCAGCATGCGTTTGCCGCATTAGGGTGTGAAACACAAATTCTTTGGCACAAAGAAGAGTCTATCCCCTCTGACATGGATTTGGTAGTAGCCGCAGGGGGATTCAGTTACGGCGATTATCTCCGAAGCGGTGCCATCGCAAAAATGTCTCCGATTATGAAAGCGCTTAAAGTATACGCGGAAAACGGAGGAAAAGTACTCGGTATTTGTAACGGGTTTCAAGTACTTACCGAAACCGGTCTCCTTCCGGGTGCGTTGAAACGTAACGAAGGGCTCCATTTTATCTCGCGTCATCATCATCTAAAAGTGGTCAATAACGATAACGACTTCCTCCGCCATTGTGCAGTTGATCAAGTAGTCAATATCCCTATTGCCCACCATGACGGGAACTTTTACATTGATGCCGCAGGCTTAAATGAGCTGTATGCAAACAATCAAGTTCTCTTGAAATATACCGACGGCGCAGGAAACATCGATAATCCTAACGGATCGGTTGACTCGATTGCCGGTATTTGCAATAAATCTAAAAATGTCTTTGGCCTTATGCCCCATCCTGAGCGTGCGATGGAAGCACTTTTAGGTTCAGATGATGGACGTGCAATGCTTGAAGGGTTCATAAACGCTTGAAAACACTAGCCTTTTTCTTTCTATTTTTAGCACAGGTTCTCTATGCTGAACCCTCCGTCCTGACCGATCAAGAGCCTGTTGCAGCCGAAGAGATAGCGCCTGCAACGGCAAACACTACGTCAGAAATAGATGCCCTTTTCTCCGGTGTATCTTCATCCGGACTCACACTTGAATTTAGCAACCTCCCAGAACGTCCCTATGTCGGTGAAATCGTCGCCCTCAACGTCAAACTCACTCCGCTCGATGTAGCCTCCGGAAATATCGAATATACCCTTCAAAATGAAGAAGGGATACGGATTTTCAGCGATACGCCCCGCCGCAGTGTCAAAGATGACGGCGTTTATGATACGTTTTATTTTTTAGTCCAATCTCCATCCGTACGATTCCCCGATATTACCGCAACACTCACCTCAAGCGGTGCAACATCGGAAACTTTAATCGGTACTACACTAACGGCAACAACACTGAGCCCGCCTTCGGGATACACTAATATTCTTGCCGAAAAATTTGAAATTATTAATTACAAAACGACTCCGTATAACAATGAGAGCAATGTTCTCATTTTTACGGCAAAAGCGACTCGATGTAATATCAGTGACTTTACTATTCCCAATGCGATAAAACAAGGGTTTGAATCCAAACTCTCGAATGTCGGCGAATCCCAAATGACCTATTACGTCATTATCCCTAACACCGATCAAAATCTCAATTTCTCTTATTTCAATCTCAAAAAACAGCGGTATGAGTCAGTAACGATCCCTATCGTTGTAGACGATGATACCGTCTCAACAGGTCAAAGCGACCTCTCTCCGACCGATGCCCGCCACACAGAACTCAAAGTAGGTGCATCTGCCGTTGCCGTCCTTATTTTATTTGCCCTCTTTTACTGGAGACGGGAAAAATGGTATTTGTATCTTTCTGCTGTTCCGATGTTCTACATCGTCTATGCACTGCTTCCGAACCAAAATATCTGTGTCAAAAAAGATGCTCCGATCTATTTGCTCCCGATCAAAAACGGAACCATTTTTGAAATGACCCTCCAAGAAGAACACCTCGAAGCGGAAAAAGAGGTGGGAGAATTCGTAAAAGTACATCTGAGTGATGATAAAGTCGGATGGGTGAATCAACGTGATCTTTGCTCGAATTAAGTGGCTTTATGCGGTAATCGTCATCTTTAGCGGTATGACGCTGATGATTGCCACTTTTTATCTTCTCCCAAAACCTTATGCCGTGAAATTTTCGGCATGGTTTATCCGTCTTCTCGTCTTTGTCCCCGTCCGTGTCAAAGGGATTCCCGATCCGGATGCCCAAATGTATTTAATCAATCACCAAAGTGATATCGATATCGGTGTTATGGAGACGATCACTACCAAAGATTTGGCTTGGGTTGCCAAAAAGGAGCTTTTCAACGTCCCTTTTTTCGGTCTAGTTGTCCGCCTTCCTAAAGATATCGCACTAGAGCGGGAAAGCAAAACTGCCCTCGTCAAACTGATCAAAGATTGCAAGGATCGGCTCGATCATGGGCGTGTCATCACGATTTTTCCGGAGGGGACCCGTACCGAGAGCGGAAAAATGAAGCCGTTTAAAGCAGGAGCTAAAATGGTCGCCGATAAATTCAGCCTCAAAGTGCAACCCGTTGTCCTTATTGCCACCGCATGGCATTTCAGCAATAAACGCAAAGACTTTAACCCTGGAACCATTACCGCGATCTATTTGGACTCTTTTCTCGCCGATAAAAGCAACCCAGAGTGGCTCAACGAAACCCGTGATCTAATGCAAAAGGTATATGATGATGAGTTGGCAAACCATCCTCGCTATCGGTAGCGGTGCCTTTTTAGGTGCGGTTCTTCGTGCCTATATGAACGGTGTTGTTAACCATCACTTTCCCCACTCACTCCCTTTTGGAACATTATCCGTCAATCTCATCGGAAGTTTTATCATCGGTGCCCTCTTCGCCTATTTCAGCTATACAACCCTCTTTAGCGTTCAAATGAAGTCATTTCTTACTACCGGTTTTCTGGGAGGTCTCACCACCTATTCGACCTTTGCCATGGAGACGTTTTTATTGCTAAGCGGAGGGCATTTATTAATGGCAGTTGCCAATATGGCTCTCAATACTTTCGGAACGGTTTTGATGGCCGCTTCGGGATATTATCTCATCAAAAACACTCTATCCTAACGTCACGATTTCATCGGCACACCACGTTGCCAAATCATGATCGTGAGTAATCAACAATACACCCATCCCCTCACTATGCTTTACAATCAGTTTCATAATATCAAGTTGATTGAGATTATCAAGTGCCGACGTCGGCTCATCCAAAAGGAGGAGTTTCGGCTTCATCAACAATGCCCTCAAGATTGAGCATCGCTGCAATTGTCCGCCGGAGAGTTTATGAGGAAGCGTATCCAAATGAGCCTCTTCCAACCCCATCTGATCCAAAAGCTTCTCTACTCCCTCCATCGACGTCACTTCCGCAATTTGTTCGCGTACCGTATAGGTAGGGTGAAACGAGCTGTAAGGGTCTTGAAACACCTGAGAGAAGGATAATGATCGAATAGAACCGGATGAGGGTTTACAGTGCCCTAAAATAAGCTCAAACAGGGTCGATTTTCCGACACCGCTGGGGCCTACAATGGCTTTAATCTCCCCCTCTTTGAGGGAGAGTGAAAAATTATCAAATATTTTTATATCTTTACTATATCCAAAAGATATATTTTCGATATCTAAAATGGGTTTCAACGAATTTGCCCTTTGCCGTACACTTTGTATTTGTAGGTCGTTAACCCCTCAACACCCATCGGTCCGCGCGCATGGAGTTTATTGGTACTGATCCCCACTTCCGCACCGAATCCGAATGCACCTCCGTCGGTAAATCGGGTGGAAGCGTTGACGTAGACTGCCGCCGCATCAATGGCATCCATAAACCGCTCAGAGGCCGTGATGTTTTCGGTAATGATCGCTTCGGAGTGCCCTGAGCCGAAACGGACTATATGACTGATCGCCCCATCGACTCCGTCAACGATACGGATGTTGAGGATATTGGCCAAATACTCCGTATCAAAATCCTCCTCTGTAGCAGGTGTTACGGTGATAATTTCACGGGTCTGATCACACCCTTTGAGCTCTGTATGGGCTCGATCAAACGCCTCTTTTAGCATCGGAAGGATATGTTGCGCAATCGGTTCATCCACTAACAGTGTCTCCATTGAGTTACACACACCGGGACGCTGAACTTTTGCATTGAGTGCAATGGCTATCGCATTTTCAACGTTTGCATCTTTGTCGATATAGGTGTGACACAACCCTTTGTCGTGCTTGACGACGGGAACACTCGAATTTTGGCTCACAAATCGGATCAAAGCCTCTCCGCCGCGCGGAACGATCAAGTCAACGTAGCGATCCATTTTAATGAGTTTCGCTACCCCCTCACGGGAGGCATCGGGCAAGAGGGCGATCAGCTCTTTTGGGAGGTTGTTACGCAGGAGTACCTGCTGTAAGACATCGGCAATGACCTTGTTAGAATGTTCCGCCTCTTTTCCCCCTTTGAGGACACAACCGTTCGAACTTTTAAAACAAAGTGCGGCCGTATCGGAGGTGACATTCGGACGGGATTCGTATATGATCCCGATCACCCCGATTGGGATGCTCACTTTCTCGATTTTCAGCCCCGCTTCGGTGACCCACCCCTCGATCACTTTTCCGATCGGATCTTTGAGTGCCGCGATCTCTTCAATTGCAACCGCCATCGACTCAATCCGTTTTTCATCGAGCAGTAATCGCTCTTTCATTGACGAAGCTAAATTACTCTCATCTGCACTGCGCATATCGAGGGCATTGGCTTCAATGATGTTCATCGTGTTGGCACGGAGGGCTTCGGCCATCTCGCGAAGGATTCGGTTACGCTCGTTTCCGCTCATCGTCGCCAAAATGCGGCTGGCAGATTTTGCTTTTTCTAAAAAATGTTCCATGATAGTTCCCTTTTAATTAGGGATATTATAACAAATGCGGTTTAATTAAGACTCACACCGCTCTATTCATCAAAGATACCCTCTGATCTCCTGCGTCAACCTCTCCAACTGAACTTTGTACCGGTCATATAGACTAAAATAACTCTTCTCATGGGTATCACTGAGTGAGAGTTTAAGATGCGAAGCAATATCACCAAGAGAATGCGCCCCGATATTTGCCGCTACACCGACAATATCAAGGAGTAAAGCATCAGCGGCTTGCATATCATGCACACGTAAAAAATCTCCCAATCTATCCGCCGAATCGCCATAGTCACTCACAAACTCAGCTAAAATCTCGCGGTAAAAGTTCTCATCTCCTCCGCATATTTCAACACCTTCAGCGGCATCCAAAATATTCGTCACAGCTGTTTCTGGTTGGGTTTCTTTTGTAGAATAGGCATAGAATATTTTATAGAGTGACTCCATTCTAAGAGGCTTTTCGAGCTGTTCCGCCATCCCCGCACTCTTCATTTTTTGGATATCATCGGCTCCGACGTCTCCGCTAAGGGCTACGACCAAGATGTGATCATACTGCGGATTTGCACGAATGATACGCGTCGCCTCGAACCCATCGACCCTTGGCATATGGGCATCCATTAATATCATTAAGAAGTTTGTCTCTTTTTCCAGTATATCCAAAGCCTCCTGCCCATCGTTAGCCAAAACTACATCGATACCGCTTCCGGCTAAAAGACCCACAATAACTTTTTGGTTGATCGGGTTATCTTCCGCCACCAAAATTCTCTCTCCGGCAAATTCAGAAAAACTTTGTTTTGTGATTTTTCCAAACTCAGGAACAGCACGTTTTGGTATTGTGTAATCACTTTTTCGTCTATTCGTTACATCAAGAGATTTTTCATCAGGAATCAGGGGGGTAGTGAAAACCTCTTTTTCCTGTTTTATCTCTTGTTTTTGTGATAGATCAGGCTCTATTTTGGGAGTTGGACGTTTTTGAGCAAAAAAGTAAAAAACTGCAATCAAGAGT
>NZ_MIBU01000032.1:6037-7016 GCF_001830725.1 Sulfuricurvum sp. RIFOXYD12_FULL_44_77 | reverse complement strand
GCAATCAAGAGTGCTAGGGCAAAAATTGCGATAAGAAGGAGTTGAAATTCATTAGACATTTGTTACTCTTTTTTTCTTTTATCATACACTATTTGGCGTAATATTTGCATATAAAAACATTATGTATTAAAACGATTTATGGAGATGGATCCCGTATCAAGTACGGGATGACGGAGAAGATACCCTTCGACGTGCTCAGGGCGAACGACAGAGCTTAAAGTTCATCTTTTTCAATACCAATTTTCGACTTTTAGCCCTTTTACTTTTCCAAACTCTTTTTGGTTACGGGTCACTAAAGTGTAATGATGAGCCATCGCACATCCCGCAATTAAAGTGTCAATCGGTCCGATCGGTTCGCCGAGTGCTTCTAATGAGGCTCTAATTTTTGCCGAAACACGCGCTTCTTCATTCCCAAACGGTATCACAATCACGTTCTCTAATAACATTTTGAGCTGTTGTTCACGTTTTTTCGGTGAGGAGGATTTGGCAATTCCCACTTCGAGTTCATAGACAACCAGAGACGGGATAACAATTTGAGAAGGGGAGTGCTCGAACATTCTAGCCGCAACATTTCCCTCCCCTTTGAAAAAGTAGATGAGGGTGTTGCTGTCGAGCAGATACATCTAAAACGATTCCCGCGCACAATCGTGCGCCTCAGAGTGTCGAAGAGTATCAGCATCAGGAAAATCATCCCATGCACCTGCTAGTTGATGAATAGCGGGAGACCACTCTTCGTGCAGCTCTTTACGAATCAGTCCTGAGACAAACTGACTCAATGATATTCCCATCGCGGCAACATTTTGTTTCACTTTGGATTCGAGTTCATTATCAAGATAAATAGTCATTTGAGCCATGATACACCTCCGCTACATATAAGTGCAAGTATAAGTGTGATGAGCTTAGGAGAAAATTAATAAAAGGGAAGCTGGATTTATGGGGATGGATCCCCGATCTACCCTAAAGGGCACGTGAAGTCGGG
>NZ_MIBU01000032.1:0-6013 GCF_001830725.1 Sulfuricurvum sp. RIFOXYD12_FULL_44_77 | reverse complement strand
TCGATTTCAGCGTCGATGACGTCGTCATCTTTTTTCGCGTTTGATGAAGCGGCTTCACCGCCTTCATTTTGTTTGTACATTTGCTCTGCCATTTTGTGACTCGCATCTGCCAATTTTTTGGTAGCCGCTTCGATCTCTTCTTTCGAAGCATCGGTATTTTTCAACACCGCTTTCAATTCTTCGAGAGCTGACTCGATTGCCGCTTTCTCAGATGGATCAATTTTCTCTTCCATCTCTTTGAGAGATTTTTCGGTTTGGCTTGCCAACGCATCTGCCTGATTACGCAAATCAACAATTTCTCTGCGTTTAGCATCTTCGGCTTTGTGGCTTTCAGCGTCTTGAACCATTTTGTTGATCTCTTCTTCGCTGAGTCCAGAGCTTCCAGAAATCGTGATTGACTGAGATTTACCTGTCCCTTTATCGGTCGAGCTAACGGTTAGGATACCGTTGGCGTCGATGTCAAACGTTACCTCAATTTGAGGTACACCGCGTGGCGCGGCAGGGATACCGGTAAGCTCGAACAATCCGAGAGATTTGTTGTCGCGGGCAAACTCACGCTCACCTTGACCTACAGAAATGCTAACCGCTGGTTGATTATCTTCTGCAGTCGAGAACACTTGCGATTTTTTAACCGGAATAGTGGTCCCTTTTTCGATGATTTTTGTCATTACGCCACCGAGAGTTTCGATCCCGAGTGACAATGGGGTAACGTCAAGGAGAAGTACGTCTTTAACGTCTCCGCGAAGAACTCCACCTTGGATAGCGGCACCTGCTGCTACGACCTCATCCGGATTTACCCCTTTGTTAAGAGTTTTTCCGCCGAATTCATCGGATACCATTTTTTGTGCGATTGGAAGACGTGTTGATCCACCGACCATGATAACTTCGTTGATTTCCTTGTTGCTAAGGCCTGCATCTTTCATCGCAGTTTTGATATGGCTGATCGTCTCTTTAACGAGAGTATCGATCATCCCCTCGAATTTAGCACGGGTCAATTTCACAACTAAGTGCTTAGGCCCTGATGCGTCTGCGGTGATAAACGGAAGATTGATCTCTGTTTCTTCTGCTGAAGAGAGCTCTTTTTTCGCATTTTCAGCCGCGTCTTTGAGACGTTGAAGCGCCATTTTATCCGCTTTGAGATCGATACCGTGATCGGATTTGAACTCGCTTGCGAGGAAGTCTACGATTTTATTATCGAAGTCATCCCCACCGAGGAACGCATTACCGTCAGTTGAGAGAACCTCGAAAGTCCCCTCAGAGATTTCAAGAACCGTAACGTCGAACGTTCCGCCCCCTAGATCGTAAACGAGAACTTTTTCATCCCCTTTTGAATCCAAACCATAAGCAAGTGCAGACGCAGTAGGCTCGTTGATGATACGAAGGACGTTAAGACCTGCAATCGTTCCCGCCTCTTTGGTCGCTTTACGCTGTGCATCATTGAAGTACGCAGGAACGGTAATAACCGCATCGCTGACCGCTTGCCCGAGGTAGCTCTCTGCATCCGCTTTCAATTTAGAGAGGATTTTAGCCGAGATCTCTTGTGGCGTGTAGATTTTACCCGCAACATCAACCGCAGCCATACCGTTTTTATCCACGATTTTATAGGTAACTTTGTCGTGCGCCTCTTTTGCTTTCTCTTCGTTCATCATAAGACCCATGATACGTTTGACCGAGTAGATCGTTTTATCCGGATTTGTGATCGCCTGACGTTTTGCAGGATCACCGACGAGGATTTCCCCTTTATCGGTAAATGCTACTACGGAAGGAGTCGTGTTTTTTCCCTCTTTGTTCGGGATAATTTTTGCTTCGCCGCCTTCATAGACTGCAACACATGAGTTTGTTGTTCCTAAGTCGATACCAATAACTTTTGACATTTTGTTTCCTTTATTTTAAATTCGTTTTTATTTTTGACGCCGATGCCGGAAGCATCGGTGTGCTTTAGTGCCTTAGCGGCAAGCGTAGACTATCGGGACTTTGTTCCGATGGTCGTTCAAATCAATTGGCTATTACGACCATTGCATCGCGCAATGTTCGCTCTTTATATCGAAACCCTTTTTGGAAAGTGTTTACGATAGCTCCGCTTTCATGCTCATCACTATCCACACGCTGTACGGCGTTATGAATATCGGGGTTGAAAGGTTCACTCTCATCGACAGGAGTTACCCCGTGTTTTTCGAGAACGCTTAAAAGCTGTTTCATCGTGAGTTCAACACCCTCTTTGAGCTTTTCAAGCAAAACATTTGCATCTGCTTCGATAGCCGTTGCACCGATTGCCATTGAGAGCGAATCGACCACGGGGATCAAATCTTTTGCAAATTTTTCGTTCGCGTACTCTAGCGCTTGATATTTCTCACGCTCAAGACGTTTTTTGATATTGTCGAAATCGGCATGTACGCGAGCGTACTTGTCTTTCAACGACGCTAATTCAGCCGTAATAGTTTCTAATTCATTCATGCTCTCAGCAACAACTTCTTCACCCTCGTTGAGGGTAACGTGTTCTTCGCTGATTTGCTCTTCATTGACTGTATTTGACATGATTTCTAAAGACTCCTTTTTTGAAATCCAGCGTTATTATAGTACATTGAGTCAACTGTTGTCAAGTGGTATATGATAGTTTTTATGCAGAATAGTTGAGTCTACTCATATCAAGTATATATACCGACCTAAAATGCTATAATAAGCCTAAAAAAGGGAGGGACAATGTTACTAAGAGTCAAACAGCTCTATCCTCTAGTATTACTTGGGATTTTTGCACTAACTCTCTGGTTTGTACCCCCGCCGCTCGCCATTACACCAACAGCATGGCAACTTTTTACGATTTTCCTGACAACTATTATAGCTATTTTAGGTAACGTACTGCCAATCATCGCTGCATCGGTCATTGCCCTTGCCGTCAGTGTCTTATTCGGAGTCATTGAACCTTCAAAAGCCTATGCCGGATTTTCGGAAAGTTTTATCCTTATGATTATTGCGGCTTTTTTAGTCTCCCATGCCGTTCATAAATCGGGGCTTGGGAAACGGCTCTCTTTACATATCATCCGCCGTTTCGGCCACTCTACCCTGGGTCTTGGCTACAGCCTCATCGCAACCGATATTATTATCGCCCCTGCGTTTCCGAGCAATACCGCCCGAAGCGGTGTCCTTTATCCGATTGTTTACGGTCTGGCACACGACTGCGATTCAAAAGTAGGTGATAATACCCAACGGCGAGCGGGAAGTTATCTGATGATGACTTCGATGGCGGGACTTACAATCTCTTCAGGGCTTTGGCTCACCGCAATGGCAGTTAATCCCGTCGGCGTCGGTATTGCCGAGAAGATGGGAATCCATATCACGTTCGGAAGCTGGCTTTTATACGCGATTGTTCCGACACTGATCGCGTTTGCCCTCATCCCGTGGATGCTCTATCGTATCTACCCCCCGGAAATGAAAGAGACCCCCGATGCCCCTCAAAAAGCCGCAGTCGCGTTGGAACATATGGGGCGCATCAGCCGTAACGAGTGGATCACCGCCGGCGTCTTTGTCTCGATGTTGACCCTTTGGGCCCTCTCAGGGATATTTCCTATCGATAAAGCGGCGGTTGCCTTCGGAGGATTAGGAATTTTAATGGCGACGAGAGTATTCGGAGTCGATGATTTCAGAAGTCAAGGAGAAGCTCTCAGCACCCTCATTTGGTTTGCTATCCTCTTTGCGTTAAGTACACAGCTTGCTGAAATGGGATTTATGGGAGCGGTTGCCAACCATTTTACCCTCTATCTGGTCGGACTCTCATGGATGTTGGTTTATATCCTTCTAATTGCCGTTTATGTCTTGATTCACTATCTCTTTGTTTCCCAAAGTGCCCATCTTTTGGCGCTATTCGGTATCTTTTTAGCCGTCGGTGTTGGAGCGGGGGTTCCGGGAGAATTGATGGCAATGATGCTGCTGTTTGCCACCAACTTTAACGCCACGATCACCCCGCAGGGCTCTTCATGTAACGCGATCTATCTCAGCTCCGGCTATATCAGTGCTCGGGAAATCTATATCTACGGCGGGGCGGTAACACTCCTCACTTTTCTCATTTTTATCCTTATCGGTACGCCGTGGATACTGGCACTCACATGAAACGTATTCGCAACTTTCACCACACCATGCCAGGGAGAGTGCTCCTCTTTATTCTCGGGTTGATTGTCCTCCTCGCGTTGCTCCTCTTCACTCCGGTTGGAAATCGCATTATGAACCCTATCGTCGAGAAATCACTCACCTCAGCACTCTCAACGCCTATTCAAGTTCAAGAGTTTTCCCTCACCTATAACCGTTTTCAGCTCCTTATCCAAGATGACTTTGGCAATACTCTCTCTACCCAAGGGGGATTTTCGCTGCTGACGCTCCGAATGTATGCCCATTACCGAATAGAGTGTTTTCAGAAGAGCGGATTTAACCCTATTGCTCAGCCGTTTAAAACAGAAGGCTCCCTCAGCGGCGGTATTGCTTCTTTCACGATACACGGTACCGGAAATATCTTCGGAGGCAATCTTCTCTACCAAACAGAACTCCACCGCTTTCATCTCGCCTCTCTCCATCTCAAAATGGAGGAGATCGGCTATCAAAAGCTTCTCCATCTGCTTGGCTACCCCTCCAAAACGGACACTTTGCTCAGCGGTGAAATTACTTTAAGAGGGTTCGATCAGCGTGATATAGAGGGAGAAATTTTCCTCAATACCAAAACCGAGCACTTTACACCGACACCGATTGTGGAAGATAGCAACGAATCGTTCACTCTTAAATCGTTATTGGCAGATCCTAACGGGCAGGTCAGACCTTTTCATATAAAAGTGAGTCTCGATGCTTCGTTAGAGCACGCCGGAGTTTTAGAGCAGTTTGTCGGTGTCCCCTTAGCCGGAGGATTAACATTGAAAGGGAGAATCGAAGGGGATGAAAAGCTCTTACGTCTGCGTGCCTCTAGCGATGTTGCCCGGAGTGATACTTCACTCACGATTCTTATCCCCGATTTGGAACCCTCTTCCATCACTTTTGATCTTAAAGGGGGCGATGCCGAACAAACCTTTGGACTGTTTGCTACCCCCTCGCCTATACAAGGAGAAATCTCTGCCTATGCGGAACTCAATGCCAGCAGCGGACACATCAACATTGCTATACTCAATGGGGTAACGATCCCTACTGCACTAAAGCAACACTATCAGATCACACAGCCTCTCATTCATTTTGATGCGGATGTCAATGCCGATATAACACAACAAGGGGTTCATTACCAAGCCTCATTCACCTCTGATTTAAGCCGTATGGAGATCGATACTACGACAACGCATGATCAAATGCTTCGAGAACTTTTAAAGACTCTGCGCTAATCCGATCACAAAGGGGAAATTTACCTCTTCTGATCAACAATCCCTTTATGAAAAATATTGCTTCCGTTCTCGAATACCACGATCGTACCAAACATCGCCCTTTCAAATACGCGGCAAGTTTAGGCTATATGGAGTGGGCAACTCAACCTGATCCTTTTCGGCGTTACGAGGGTGCAACTCTCATCCCTCTCACTCACTCTGAGCTAACACCCCCGTATCACCTTCTTTTTCAAAAAGATCCCTTGCCCACTGCACCGCTGTGTTATGAATCACTTTCACAACTCCTTCGCTATTCACTGGGACTGGCCGCAATTAAAAGTCATGGCGGCTCCTCGTGGGCACTACGCTGCAATGCCAGTAGCGGGAATCTCCATCCAACCGAGTGTTATATTATTGTACCCTCTATGGAAGGGATTAGTGATCACGCCACCCTCTCCCACTATGCGCCCCGAGAACATGCGCTGGAGCTGCTCCATACCTACGATTCATCTTTAGAAGAGGGGACGTTTCTCATAGCCCTCAGCTCTGTTGTCTGGAGAGAAGCGTGGAAATACGGAGAGCGATGCTGGCGCTACTGCCAACTGGATGCGGGACACGCCTATCAAGCGATCAACATTGCCGCCTCAATGCTCGGATGGAAATGTGAATTACTCAGTGTCGATTCG
>NZ_MIBU01000031.1:0-3204 GCF_001830725.1 Sulfuricurvum sp. RIFOXYD12_FULL_44_77 | reverse complement strand
TCAAAACGGTATAACGTACCTAAGTCAACGATTATGATGGAGAATATGATCGGAGATGATAATGAACGTAATCTCAATCGACGGGTGAAAATACCCATTAATAAACCGTTTTTGAAAAAACCGCGTCTGCACAGTGCACGTTCAGGCGAAACCCTCGCTTCAGTCGCAACACTGTATAATATCAACCTTGAACAACTCAAATTAAAAAATCCGTTTATATCCAATGCGTTGCATGATGGGGAGGAAGTAAAAATTGGTGATTAAAACCCTTCTGTTATGTCTAATTATTTTATTCGGCGGATGTACGACCAACAGCGGCTCCTACTCCTATCAGCCGAAGCCTTCTCAAAAATATCCATCTGAGCACTTAGCAATGGCTCCGTCAAATGTCTACAAAAAAAATGGTGAACTTCACGCAACTATGCGCCCCTATACCGTCTTTGGAAAAGAGTATTATCCGACCGTTGTGCGGGTAGGGGATAGTTTCAGCGGCCGAGCGAGTTGGTATGGACCTGATTTTCACGGTAAATCAACCTCTAACGGGGAAGCCTATGATATGTATGCGATGACGGCAGCCCATAAAACACTCCCTATGAATACCGTCGTTCGGGTGACAAATAGCGAAAACGGTGCACAAACGGTGGTTCGGATTAATGACCGAGGCCCATTTGTCGAGAGCCGTATCATCGATCTCTCTTATGCGGCTGGAGAGAAAATCGGGCTTAATAAAAAAGGGACGGCTCCGGTAACGCTAGAGGTTTTAGGATTTGAACCCTCATCAATGCGCACTATCGATATGGGACGTTTGGCGAAAGGGCCGCAACAATCCGTTTTGAATGCTTTTTTTGTTCAAATCGGCTCATTTGAGCGGTTTGAAGGGGCTATGAGCACAAAGCAAAAGTATGCTTCCTATAACGGTTATTCTGCAATCATTAAAGATACAGAGTATAATAACAAACGTTTATTTCGTGTATGGCTCGGCGGATTTAAAAGTGAAGCCGAAGCGCGCGATTTCATTTCACGGGGCTATTTCGAAGGCTCCTTTATTATAAGGGAATAAGATGATCCAAAAAAAACGCCAAACTAAAGAGACTGACATTGACTTATCCCTCACCATTGCGGGTGAGGGGAAAAGTACGATTTCTACCAAAGTAGGTTTTTTGGATCATATGTTGGAGAGCTTTGCCAAACATGCCCAGATCGATTTGAGTGTTACGTGTGAGGGTGATGTCCATATTGATGATCACCATAGTGTCGAGGATATCGGGATTGTATTAGGACAAGCACTGCGCGAAGCGATCTATCCGATAGAGAAAGTGGAGCGTTTCGGAAGTGCAGTTGTGGTTATGGATGAAGCGGCGGTGAGCTGCGATCTGGATTTGAGTAATCGACCTTTTTTAGTTTATGATGTTCCTGTTTCTGGGAAAATAGGGTCATTTGAAGCAGAACTTGCCGAAGAGTTTTTCCGTGCCGTTATCTTTAATGCGGGAATTACTGCACATATCGTTATGGTACGCGGTAAAAACAAACACCATATTATTGAAGCGGCGTTTAAATCGCTTGCCGTTGCCCTTCGCCGTGCATTGGCCCCTAATGAGCGTGCCGGAGTTCCAAGTACCAAAGGGGTTTTATGATTAAACTCCTGATTTTGGATGTTGACGGATGTATGAGTGACGGTAAAATCATCTACACCGCCGAGGGGTTAGAACTCAAAAACTTCAATGTCAAAGACGGTTTTGCGATCAAAGCATGGGTTAAAATGGGACATAGTGTCGCTATCATTACCGGACGTGATTCCAGTATCGTGACCCATAGAGCCAAAGAACTCGATATTGCTCATCTCTATCAAGGGGTGAAGGATAAACGTGCCGTTGCCATGGCACTGTGTACCGAGCTTGGGATTGAAGCGCATGAAGTAGCAGTTATCGGCGATGATCTGAACGATTACAATCTTTTGCAGTGGTCGGGGCAGGCTTTTACACCGCAAGACGGCTCTGAGTATCTGAAAACGTTTGCAGAAGTTTTGGATCGCAAAGGCGGCGATGCATGTGTACGGGAAATGATTGAAAAAGTGATCCGCCGCAACGGTGAAGAAGAAAAATTTTTAGCGCAGTGGATATAAATGTCGATTAACCTCTTTTTTCTCTTGATTGTAGCCTTTTTGATGGGGATGTACGGCTATTTTTCCCCCAATTATACATCGACTCAAGAATCGGGTGAAATCCCAAAAATCGAGCTCTCTGACTTTACGTTGTATGAAATCTCCCATAAAGGGATCGATCATATATTATCGGGGGTTGAGGGGAAAAAATTTGATGAATATTATGTGATAACATCAGCGAAATTTAGCGATAATACGAAAAATTTATTTCAGTCCATCCGATCCGATGATGCAGAGTATCGAAATAAGATTATTCAACTTGATGGGAATGTCCATTATGTACGAGCAGATGGATTAGAATTTCGCTCCCATGAGGGGAGTTATGACTCTCAAAGATCTTTGGTTCAAACAAAAGGTTCTTTTGTCATTACCCAAAACGCTAATCGTGTAGAGGGGACGAAATTGCTTTATAATACCGAACTCGATACCGTATCCGCGAATCAGGTGCGCGGCAGTTACCAATTAAAATAGGAAAATAATGATGATACGAAACCTACTCTTTTTAGCCCCTTTATTGTTTACCCTAACATGGGGTGAAGAGTTAAAAGTGATTTCTGATAATTTTAACGGGGATCAGCTAAAAGGGATTTCGGTCTTTACCGGTAACGTCAAAGTGACCAAAGGGCTGGATGAACTGAATGCCACAAAAGTGACGATTTATACCGACAAAGATAAAAATCCGGTTAAATATTTAGCGGAGGGGGATGTATCGTTTTACATCGTAACCGAACTTAAAGAGAGATACAAAGGGAAATCGCAAACGGCTATTTATTTACCTGATAAAAGTGAATACCATTTTTATAAAAAAGTCGATTTGATCCGTTTGGATGATTTTAGACGTGTAAAAGGGGATAAAGTCGTCGTCAATACGATTGTCGGGAATGCTTCGGCTGAGAGTGCTAATAACGAACCTGTCATTATGACCTTCACCGTCCAAGATAAAAAAACAAAACAAAAAAGTGCGGCTCAATGATTGAAATTATTGATTCGTCGTTCGTAACGTCAGCTCCTACCATTCGTGTGACTCCGGAAAATGAGTACCA
>NZ_MIBU01000030.1:0-13324 GCF_001830725.1 Sulfuricurvum sp. RIFOXYD12_FULL_44_77 | reverse complement strand
CAATTCGCCTAATGATCTCGCAATCGGATAGCTTTCTGAATAGATAGATGCAGATTTTCCGATCCTATCGAGATAATAAGCGATCTCTTCAACTTCATCGTAACGGATATCTCCGCTTCCTACCATCAGTAAAAGGGTATTTAGCCGCGAAAGATTTTCTTTGATATCTTCTAAATCTTCTTCATCCATATAGTAAAAGATTTGATTTTCAACGACAGGCTCCACAGAGGTTTCTGCGACGACTTGCGGTTGAATCTCACTCTTTGGTGTCTCTGTCATGATAATCGTCTCGCTGCTCTTTTTTGGATCAGACGGAATTTCAACTTTACACAGATCGACTTTTTCACGAGGGATGAGTATGGTAACTTTATAGTGGTCAAATATATACGTATTGAGTTCAGGGATTTTGTTTAGAATCGCCCTGATCCGATCAGGGTTGATTTGACTCAAACCTTCGATGGTAAAGTAGATGTTTTTATCAGACTCTTCGATCCATATATGCGGTGTCACGTTGATATTAAGCGCTTGTATGGAGATGTCATAAATCGCACGTACGGTATCGGATAGACGAGTAGACGCTTGATGTGAATTGAGAATACTTTTTCCGACATTGCATCGTCGACATGCATCGGTAAGGGTTCTCGTCTCTTGCGTCTCAAGGAGATAATATTCCCAAAACTCAGCCAAAACATCATATTCTTTGATAAAGTATGAGATAGTCCGACCATACGTTGCATCCCCGTAAAGGTTATGCCCTTCATGGATAGAAAGATGCAATCGGCGTGATTTGATCAGTGCGGTATAGTTGTCTAACCGTGAGTAAAAAAGATCGGTGTCGAGAGGTTTTTTGATGTAATCTTCCGCTCCGCTCCGCAAGATTCGGCTCCGTATTTCAGGGTCTTTTGAGTCAGAGACAACGACGATCATCGCTTTGGAATTTTTTTCACGAATCAGCTCCGTTGCTTTCGCACTCTCCATCTCAGAAATTTCAACATCGATGAAGACCATATCGTAATTCTCGTGATCGGACATCATAACCGCTTCATTACCGTTATCGGTTTCATAAATCACAAATTTTTTTCGTGTATCATGGGCATACTCTTCTAACATGGTACGAAGATATAATCGACTTTCTCTATTCTTATCTACTATGAGTATTTTTTTCATATACAACCTATCTTAAATTCTGTTCTCAGCGTGTTGTGTCTTAAAAAGTCTGGATACGCTGAGGGATATCACCCAAATGTACTACTTCGCGAACGGCTTGTGCTTCGATAGCTTTGAGCGGCATTCCGAAAACAACGCAATCTTTGTCACTTTGTGCTATTGTCAATGCACCCGAGTCATACATCTCTTTCATTCCGATAGAACCGTCATCTCCCATCCCCGTTAGCATGATCCCCATGGCTTTTGAGCCGGCGGCATTGTTGACGCTGCGAAAAAGAATATCGACACTCGGTTTATGACGGCTGATACGGGGACCGTCGAGAAGTTTAATAAAATATTTCCCTTGACGGTTTTCCAAAAGCATATGTCGGTTTCCCGGAGCGATATAAACCGATGATTCATTTACCATATCACCCTCTTGCGCCTCTTTAATGCTCAAAGCAGAGAGTCGATTGAGCCGCTCCGCAAAACTTCCCGAAAATCCGAACGGAATGTGTAGCGTGATCAATATCGGCGGAAGAGGAGGGGAGATCTGAGAAAATATCCTCATCAGGGTCTCAACGCCTCCCGTAGATGCTCCGATCACAATGACTTTGGATGCAGGAATGAGTGCCGGTTTTTTTACAAGCAGCGCATCAGGATGGATTTTTTCTGTTTCGATCTCGATAGGCTCTTTTTTGGCTCTGTTTTTCGTTTTATAGCGATCAATTAAAAACGTCAAACGCATCAGCGTATCTTCGATCCGCGCAAAAAATGATTCATCCTTTTCGCCAATCCCTTTTTTCGCGATAAAGCCGACGGCACCGTCGTCGAAAACATCGTGATGGCGTGACGCATCCGTAGAAATAACGATTGCGGGCATCGGATGAAGCCGCATTAAATTGCGTAAAAATGTGACTCCGTCCATTTTTGGCATATTGATATCAATAGTGACCAAATCAGGCTCATGCTGTTTAATCAGATCACGAGCTTCAAAAGCGTCCGATGCGGTTGCAATCACTTTAAAATCTTCAAGACGCGAAATCATGTCTGAGAGGATACGCTGCATCAGAGGAGAGTCGTCAATTACAATAACCGTATACATCTGATTCTCCTAAAATAAGGTAACAGCGTTATCGAGCGGAACCTTATCAGTTTTGTTGATAATTTTTTCCAATTCGCGATCGGCATTCGCCAGCCGCTCATCCATCGAACGATTTATGATTGTTTTAGAGACGGTATTAAAAGCACTGTCGAGCATAACGACCCGCCCGTTTGTTCCCAAAACATTCTCCGCTACCACCCGAATCCCCTCGGAGCGACAAAAACTTCGGGCAAACATCACGTTGCGCTCCCCGATGTTGTCGCTGAAATTGTGCAGGACGTTGGCTCCTCCGGCAATTTTCGCATTAATATTCTCTTTACGGCATCCAAGTTTATACATTTCATTCAGCATCGATTCCATCGCATAAAGACCGAACCGGCATGACGTCCCCTGCGTACAGGAGGAGGGCAAAAGAAAGTGGTTCATCCCTTTGATCTGCAAAACGCTGTCATACAGCATTACCGCAACACACGATCCCAACAGTGTCGTAATAGGGAGATTATCGCTATCGTAGGTTATAGCAAACTCACCGCCGATAATTCCGAGCGTCTCTTTGTTTTGTATGTATTTGATTGCATCAGGATGGGATAATTTAACGATTTTAGAATCTACCGTCCCTTTGATAATTTTCATAAGTACTCTTTTGTTTTTACAAATATATTTTGTCCGCACCGCTCTACATAAGGGGCAAGTTCCAACGGACTTTCTGAATGTCCAAGATAGAGTGTTCCACCCAATTTAAGGGTTCTAAAAAGTTTTTTCAAAATAGCGTTTTGATCGTCTTGATTAAAATAGATAAGTACATTTCGACAAAAAACAACATCAAATTCTTCAGACTTAAACGGATAGCTTACTGACATTAAATTCATCTGATCAAACCGAACTTTACGCATAAGATGATCTTTGACTTTAATCAGATAATCATCCTCTTTTGTTGGATGCGCTCTGCGTTTAAAATACTCAGCAGGCTTTATCCATGAAGGAAAATCATCCGCATTTTTATTCCACTCATAGATACCGTTAGAGGCATGTTTTAAGACATCCAAATCAATATCGGTCGCAAGGAGGGAATAATTCGACAATGCCGTTTTGTATTCGCGATTAGCCTCTTCTATCGTCATCAGAATCGAGTAGGGCTCTTCACCCGTCGAAGCCGCAGAACAATAGATTTTAAGAGGCTGATTCGATTCGATAGCCTGTTTGACGACCCGCTCTTTGAGATCATCAAAATGAAACGTTTCACGAAAAAAATTAGTTTTATTGGTGGTAAATGTACTGACAAATATCTCAATGTGATGGCCGTTTTCAACCAATGCTAAAATCGCATCGATATCATCGGAATTAAGAGAACGCTTCAGTTTATCGAGACGATTAGAGATCATTACATCTTTATTGTCACCCAGCGTAATCCCGCTATGACGATACGCGAGATCACGCGCACGATCAAGCTGACGCGCTGAGTACATGCGTTGTCTCAGGAGATTGACGAGAAAGCTTTTGCATCTCTTCTTTATCCAAAATACGGTCAATATCAAGGATTACAATCATTTTGTCCTCTTTTTTAAACAGCCCTTTGAGATATTCGGGAGCGATTGACGTCCCCATATCGGGTGCCGGATAGAGGCGGTCGAGTTCGGCATTTTCCATATCGGATACTTCATCGACGACCAGACCTATCATCCGTGCATCTTGGGTTTTAACGGCGATAATGATCGTGCGATTCGTATAAACAGGGTCGTTATTGATGTTAAATCGTACCCGTAAATCGATGACGGGAGCCACTTCTCCGCGCAAATTAATCACCCCTTTAACCCAGCGTGACGCGTCGGGAATAGGGGTAACGGTAGGGTAGGTTAGGATCTCTCTCACTTTAGAGATTTGAATCCCGTAGGTTTCATTTCCGAGTTTAAAAGTGAGGAGTTGATTGCTCTCTATGATTGACATAATGCTCTCCTAGTAGTTTTTATCTAATATGTTCATCGTATCGATGATAAGACCGATGGTTCCGTCTCCGCGTACCGTCGCTCCGCCTATTCCTCGTGCATTACGGAAATTTCGATCGAGCGGCTTAATGACAAACTGCTGCTGATTCATAAATTCATCAACGAACAGAGCGATTTTTTGCGCCGCCGAGCGAACCACGATCAACAACCCGTCCGAGAGTTTTTGATGCTCGTATTCAACGTTAAAAATCGTATGTAACCGTACGACAGGGATAAACTCGTTGCGAAGCATCAACACTTCTGACTGCGTATCACCGATTTGTTTGATCATCTCCTCTTCAGGTTTGATCGATTCGATAATGGCTGAGAGAGGCAAAATAAACTGCTCCGTTCCGACACGGATATTAAGCCCATCCAAGATCGCGAGGGTCAGAGGAAGTGCAATAGTAAACGTACTTCCATACCCCTCTTCAGTATCGACTTTGACGATTCCGCCGAGTTTTTTGATGTTAGACATAACTACATCCATCCCGACACCGCGCCCGGAAATATCAGTGACAGCGTCAGCCGTACTAAGACCCGGTGCGAAGATAAGCATCGCTTTCTCTTCATCACTCATAGAATACGCTTGGTGTTCATCTATGACGCCGTTTTCTAACGCTTTGGCGGTTACTTTGGCAAGATTGATCCCGCCACCGTCGTCTTGGATTTTAATAATCATTTGACCGTTAGCCTGCTCCGCACTCATCATTAGAGTACCGGTTTCGGGTTTGCCCGCTTTACGTCGTCGCTCAGGAGATTCGATACCGTGATCAAGACCGTTTCGTACGATATGCATCAACGGATCGGTTAGCCCCTCAATCATTGCCTTATCGATCTCGACGCTCTCTCCGAAGCTGCGGAAATCGATCTTTTTGTCGAGTTTCTTCGCTGTATCACGAATGACTTTCGGAAATTTCGAAAAGACGGTCTCCATCGGAACCATTCGGACACTCATAACCGATTCTTGCAGCTCGCGGATATGACGATCGATCAGTTCGAGCCGCTCACTCAAATCAGATTTTGTTTTTTGGTCTTCCATCGTATAAATATACTGAGAAAGCATCGAATGAGCGATGACGAGCTCTCCGATATTATTCATCAACCCGTCAATCTTCGAGAGATCGACACGAATCGAATTGGAAGTCGTATCAGCTTTGAACTTTTTTGCTACCTTTGATTCATCTACTGCCGCTTCTGGGTGTGCCTCTTTAGGGTTCGGCTCAGATCTCTTTTCCGGTAGAGAAGCTTTTGGTTTCAGTTGAGGCGCTATCTCCATAAAAAACCCGAAATGATCCTCATCCGATTCTTCTGCACTTGATGAAACGGTTGCCACAGAGATGGAGTGATCTTCTAGCTCATCGAAGAATCCGAACATCTCCTCTTTGGCCTCTTTCATCGTTATCTCTTCAAGATCATCGAAAAGTCCGAAAACATCTTCGAATGGAGGAAGTTCACTTTGCGGAGCCTCATCATCGAAGAGTCCGAAATACTCTTCCATACTTTCAGGCATCTCTTCTGGTTTCTCAGAGTATTCACCCGAAATGGGTCCGAACCCTTTATCATCATCGGTCGGTAAAAGCAATCCAAAATCATCTTTTTCCTCTTCGAGAATGACTAACTCTACCATCTCTTGAGCGTCTTCGCTAAACGATTCAATTTTTTGGAGTAAAGACATTTTTGTTGTATGGAAAAAACTCTCTTCGAGTTCACCGGAGAGTTCCATCTCCAAAATCTGCTTGAGGGTATCGACCCCTTCAATCAGAAGCTCTGCCATGCTCTCTTCAAATGCGAGTTCACCGTTGCGTAATCTGTCCATGAAAAATTCAAGTTCATGGGCAAGTGCGGCGAACATAGCAAGTTCTACCGAAGCCGAGTTCCCTTTGAGCGTATGGACGGAACGAAACAGAGAATTAACCGTTTCATTGTCCATATCACCCGATTCTTCCGCTTCGAGCAAAATGGTATCGATGGTTTCAAATATGTCTTCCGCTTCTTCTAAAAACATTTGACGATATTTATTAATATCAAACACTGCCATAGGTATCCTTATCGGCTCAGGACGATTCCCACCGCCTTAAGAAGCTGTTCGGGTACGAACGGTTTAACGATCCAGCCTGTCGCTCCGACAGCTTTTCCTTTTGCTTTCATGTCATCGTTTTTCTCGGTCGTAAGGGTCAAAATCGGAGTTTTCGCATACGTCGGAAGCTTGCGTAGCTCGACGATTAAATCAAATCCGTTCATATTCGGCATATTGATATCGGTAACGATTAAATCAAAAACTGCCGATTTTGCTTTTTCCAAACCGTCCACTCCGTCTACTGCTTCGACAACATCCGGGTATCCACCTTCATTTAAAGCATATTTGACCATATCACGCAACATATTTGAATCATCTACAATTAGAATTTTTGGCATTTTTTCTCTCCATAAGTTAATTTTTTTTAGCCCTCTCAGGCAACACTAAACCGTTATCTCACATGAGGCAGATTTTAAAACAGAGTGAACTCATCTATTTCACTTTGATCCGGCTTGCATTTTTGCATAGCGTCATCTTTACCCTGTACAAAATCACGTTGATCTTGAATGGTGTAAAACGGTACGAGACGCTCTTTAAGTGCGGCCTCTTCATCCGGAGAGAGGATACATCCCATCTCTGCTGCATAATTGATATCATCATCCATGATCTTTCCGATTCCATCGATCATCTGGGTAATGCGGTCTTCGCACTGAAGTACCATGATAAATCCGAACATCGCTTTGATCACTTCATCAGTACGATCGAGAATCGATCGGGTCATATTCCATGACTCTTCCAAATCGTTAAACTCTTTCGGAACAATCTGTTCTTTTAGGGCAGTGAGCTTGTCATGGGCGAGGGTAGTATCTTTATGTATGGCACGCATCTCTTCGACACGCTCTTCGAAAATCGTCTCAATCTCTTTGGTACTCTCGCGCATATTGAGCTTGATCCCCTCAAGGTTCGCAAAGTGCACTGACGTATCGACGCTAAAACGCTGGAGCGTGTCGCGAAGCGCTCGTGTTTTCCCTTTTTGATCGATATGGGATCGATATGCGTCGAGCATACTCGGTAAACGATGAAGCCGTTTACGGTCGATCCATGCGCTAAAGGTATTCGGCACTAAGTGACGTTCATGGTCTGGATTGTCGAGTGCGACGATAAAAAAGCTTTCATAAGGATTTACCAAAGCTCCCGCGTATTCAACATGTTCCAATCCACAGATCATTACATCGCAATCTGCCTCTTCGGCTGAAGCGATGGTATAGCCCGCATCTTCCAACGAGGGAAAACCGGAGTCGTCTTCCAGTAAATTCCATATTTTCTTCATAACTATTCCTTCAATACTTTTCGAAACGTCATAACCGTAGATTAATTTTTCGGTATCTCTAATCTGTCTTAGCAGTATCCCATATTAGTGTTGCAAGTTTGTGGCAAAACATAAAGATTTGATTAATGCCGAGTCATATTTAGTGGAATGACCCCCAAAACTAGACACTTTTTTATTCGTTAATTTTTAAGTATCCTATAGCGTTAGTGTTGCATATTTGTTGCATTGATAGTCAATTGTGATTATTTAATAATCAGCATTTCCAAGAATCCATGATTTTTAGTTTTACTATCATTTAGATTTTTTACATCATTGTCAAAAGTTTATAAATTTAGAGCAAGTGGATGATTAAAGAGGTGAAGCTATATTATATCTACCCACATATAGCCTAATCCTCGGATATTTTGTATAAAGTTAGTTCTTAGTTTTTTCCGAACATGCCGGATAAGTGAGCGTATCTTTGCGTAATCACTCATACTGTCATTCCAAATATATAGACTTATTTGCTTTTCTGTAAGAATGGTATTTCTATTTTCAATAAATAACGAGATGAGATAAGATTCATTTTTAGTGAAATACTGTGCTTTTCCTTCGTAGAATAATGTAGAGGTCTTTGTATCAAATGTGTAGTATTCATTTAATGCAATAATAGATGATTTTTCATCAATTAAAAACGGAATAAATCGATTAATACGTAGTTCGAGTTCTTTAAGATGAAAAGGCTTTTTTAGATAATCGTTACATCCTGTAATAAATGCAGATGCAACACTTTCTATACATTGATTTGAACTGGTCACAATAATCAGCGCCTTCGAATAATTTTCTCTAATTATCTTTAAATAATTGAATTCAAAGGAGTCGTTGCTTGGGATATCTATCAGATACATATCATAAGGGACATTATGAATGATATTCATGATATCTTCGTCTTTTTCGTAATAATCGACAGTGTGAAACACAGAAATCAAATATTCACAAATTGCATATGTTAATGGGCTGTTTTTTTTTAAAAGCAAAATTTTCATAATGTTTTACCTAGATTAATCGAATATCGTGCTTTTTGAATGCATTAGTAAAAAATTATGCTCCTTTACTATGAGGAATACTTTTTACATGCTAAAGCACGAATTTGATTTAATGCGTTGAAAACATAAGCAGTATCCTGCTCTATTTCGAGAGAAAGTACTTTAATCTCATGATTTGAGAGTTTTCCGGAAGTCTTCATATTTACAAATTCTTGTACTTTTCTATGAACGTGGGTATGATTTGCTAGAAGTTCTTTCCATTCTTTTCCTTGCGCATATGATTCATTACTATGTTCTTGTATCCATTTTCCAAGTGCACATTGTGTCTCAGTAGTAACGATCCACGATTTGATATTTTGCTCTTTGAGTTTACCGAAATTTGTGTTTTTAAAAATGACATGATCAAGTTTTAGTTTGGTAGTATCAAACATCATATCTACTTGACAAATGCGATCACAGCTTTCAGGGTAAAAAGTCGTTTTTGACGCTATATCGTTTAATGTTTCAGCCAAAATCAGAATTCCGCTGGCCAAAGAAGTGACTTCATTGGCATTTTGGGCATTTTGTTGTGTCATTTGATCGAGTTGGGAGACGGCTGTATTGATTTGATTTATTCCAATCATTTGTTCACGACTTCCATTGGCGACATCTTGTACAAGTTCGGTGGTTAGTGAAATTTTATGGTTGATGAGATCAAATCCCTTCATCATATTTTCACTGATTTGCAAACCGTCTTTTGATTTAGTATTGGCGAGTTCGGCAAGTATTTTAATCTGTTGTGCCGCTTCGGCACTTCGATTTGCAAGGTTACGTACTTCTTGGGCAACAACAGCAAACCCTTTACCTGCATCTCCTGCAGTAGCTGCTTCGACTGCAGCATTAAGACTGAGGATATTGGTTTGAAATGCGATATTTTCAATAATACTGACAGCTTCATTTATTGACTGTGTTGCTTTGCTGATTTCATTCATTGAAAGTACGGTTGTGTCGGCGAGTGACTTGCCGTCATTAGCCGCCTGTTCTGTTTCACGTGCTAGGGAAGCCATTTCAATAGCTTTTTGGCTATTTGTAGAAATATTACTCGTTAGTTCTTCTACAGCTGCTGCTGTTTGTTCAAGACTAGCTGCTTGTTCGTTAGCAGCTGTGGAAAGGCTTTCGCTCGATATATTTAAAATCTGTGCTCCGCTGCTTAGCTCTTTTCCATTATTACTAATCAAAGCAATAAAATCTCCGGTACTTTCTCCAAGTGCTTTAAGTGAGAGCAATAATCCTCCTACTTCACCACCGTATTGTCCTACTGTTACATTGGCAGTGTAATTTGATCGAGAATAAGAGACAAGTATTGTATTTGCTTGAGAAAATATATCTTCAAAAACTTCAAACATTCGGTTAATGGACGTAATTGCATTTTTAAGTTCTTGACTTCCTGCTTTAGAGTGAACACGCACCGATACAAATCCAAGAGATGCCTGCTGTGCAATTATTTCAAGTGCATTGATTGCGGATAAATCATTTTCTGCAGATTGAATAGCATTGTCGTGTTGAACACTAAGATTTACGAAGTCATTATTTAGCTTCGTAACACTTTTTAATATAGAACTTCTAATCGCATATCCTAATACTATGCCTAACAATAAGATTATTGTTGGAAATAGTCCGTTTTCTGAATTCATTTGGAAAGTAAGTAATATACTTAGTACCGCCGCTATCGATGGAATAAGATATAACAATGTCATTTTCGTTGAAATTTTTAGGTCATTGATTAAGTTCATTTTTTTCCTTTTGTTGTATAAGCAAACTTTATCTCTTTAGTGTTGCGGGTTTGTGACAATTTCTATACTTACATAAAAGGGAGAAGAAGAGAGGATTAAAATCAGAGTTATTGATCTTGAAGGCATACCGCAACGCGGACTTTATTGTGGATGCGAATACTTTTGTGGTATTATAAAATCAATGATATCATTTGTAGAATAGAAGAGTAAAGCCCAAAAAGGGCTTAAGAATTGTAAGAATTAGAAGCTTTCCCAGACATCGTCGTTACTGCTCTTAATTGAGGGTTTCGGAGCAGGGGAGGCTGGTCTTGGTGAGAGAGTTGCCGATGGTTTAGTCATTGGACGTGTGGTCGGTTTATGGGTTAGCGTTTTGTGCGTATTCACCTGAGCTTGAATCTCGTTTTTTCCGACAAAGTTTTTGCTCGAAGCATCTGCTACCATAGCAGAGGCTTTATCGATGGTTGCATTGGCGATAGCATCGGCTTCAGCCGCGATCTTCGCATTCTCTTGGGTCATTTGATCGAGTTGTGTGACAGCGGTATTGATCTGACCGATACCCTGCATCTGTTCACGGGATGCATTGCTAACATCTTGAACGAGCATAGTGGTTTGTTCGATCTTACCGGCTATTACTTCAAACCCACGTGTGAGTTCGGTAGCGATAGACATCCCTTCATTGGATTTAGTAGCCGCTTGTTCTGCCATCGCTTTAATCTCTTTAGCTGCATCGGCTGAACGATTCGCTAGGTTACGTACTTCTTGGGCAACTACCGCAAACCCTTTACCTGCATCTCCTGCAGTTGCCGCTTCAACAGCGGCATTTAGAGAGAGGATATTGGTTTGGAATGCAATGTTTTCGATAATAGCAACGGCATTATTGATTGAGTTGGTAGCAACTTGAATCTCTGTCATAGCAGTTGCGGTACGTTGTGCCAGTTCTGCACCTTCTTTGGCACTGGCGTCGGTTTGTGCCGCCATAGATGCCATATCGTTTGCTTTCTGGGCATTCTGTTGGACATTACTGGTCATCTCTTCCATTGCCGCCGCTGTCTCTTCCAAGCTTGCCGCTTGTTGGTTGCTCGCGGTGGAGAGGGATTCTACTGCTTGTTTGAGATTACCTGCATCGCATTGGAGTTCGATACCGTTGCGAAGTGAAGTGCTCAACATCGTAGTAATTTCATTTCCAAGGTTATTAACACCATCGATCAAACTGGCTACTTCACCTTGAAGTGACGCTTTATCGGCACGTGGAGTAAAATCATTCGTCGAATAAACAGTTAAAACATTGAGTGCTTTTTCAACGTTACCATTTAGACCTGTAAGCATTTCATTGAGAACGTTACGAAGCTCTACCAACTGAGGATTGTTCGGAATAACATTGATCTGTTCATTCAAATGACCCGCTTTAACTTTATTAGCCACTTGAACTGCATTGGCTACCGCATTCGCATCGGCTACAAGCCCTTTTTCGATAACAGCGATATTCTCATTAATTACTTTTGCCATTTGTCCGAATTCATCTTCAGAATCGAGAGTGATTGTTTCTGCTTTTGTAGTTTCTCGATTTAGGAAGCGGAAGAAAGAGAGGAGACCTAATTTTACTTTTTCAAGTTTTGCTGTAACATCTTTAATAATAAGAGTTGCTAAAAGAACCATCAAAATAAAGGAAGAAATAATGATAGAAATTACAAGAATACGAGAAGATTCATAAATCTCAGTCGCTTTTTCTTTTTCTGCTTTAGCTACACGTAGTTGTAATTCCATTAGTGCAGAAACTTTCTCTCCAATAGGATCAATAAGTGGATAAAGCTCATTGATGCTAATTTGTGCAACTTGAGCAGCATCTTGAGCTTTACAAGCACCTAGAATTTTTTCTGTTACAGTATTTCCTTTTGCCATAGCCTCTTGAGCTTCTTTTGCAAGATCAGCTTCTTCAGGTGTCAAATAGGTTGACATATAGGCTTTCCAATTATCATCAACTATTTTTTTTGAATCGGTAATGCTTTTTGCACAGTCATCGAAACTAATATTACCGTTACGTGTTTTATGAGTCGTATCAACGATATTAACGGCATAAGCATCAGCTATTTTTTTAAGCTGATCAAGAGAAACAACACGGTCATTATAAACCGTTTCAAGTCCTTTATTAACTGTTGAAAGTTTTAGTATACCGACTAATCCAACGACAATAAGTGCAAGTAACGCAATTGTCGTCAAAAGGGTAAGCTTTGAACGGGTTGCGAGGTTATTAATAAAATCCATGAATTTCCTTTTGTAGAATATGACAAAATTGTAGAACTTTAGTGTTGCAGCTTTGTGGCAAAATAAGTTTTATTAATAAAGTGTAGATTTTAGAAAGGAGAAGGATTCCCTCCCTAAAGGGGAGAAAAGAGTATTATTGATCTTCGAGGCAAGCCGCAACACGGACTTTATTAAGGGATGCGAATACTTTTGTCGTATCGTTTTCGATCTCTTTAGCGATTCGTTCAAGCTCCTCAGGATGTCCGCCGCTTTTTTCACGGTTGATGAATTCTTGAACTTTTTGATGAACATGAGCATGGTGAGTCAGAAGATCGTTCCACTCAGGTCCCTTTGCATAGCTCTCATTGTTATGTGCTTGAATCCATTTACCCAGATCACATTGGGTTTCGTTGGTGACTGTCCATGCACTGACACTCTCTTTGAGCTTTCCGAAATTGTTGTTTTTAAAATTGACATGGTCAAATTTGAGTTTATTGGTTTCAAACATCATGTCGATTCGGCATACACGGTTCTCCGACTCTTTTCGATATTTTGTTTTTGCCACCGTATCACTCAATGACTGTGACATTCCGAGGATATCTTCACTCAAATGGCTGACGTCATTTGCGAGTGAGGCATTTTGCTGGGTCATTTGATCGAGTTGTGCCACAGCAGAGTTGATCTGGTTGATCCCCGCCATCTG
>NZ_MIBU01000029.1:0-24036 GCF_001830725.1 Sulfuricurvum sp. RIFOXYD12_FULL_44_77 | reverse complement strand
CTTAAGGATCGATTCTTTTGGCTCTTTTCGAGGCTCATAATGGCGTTCTTTTCCCTTTTTACCCGCTTCCAATAGATTCAAAAGAGATTGCGCTTTTGCTTTTGCCTCGATGAGAGAAATATCGCCGCCCATAACGATAAGGGCATTGCTAAGGATCAAATGATCTTTTTTGAACGTTTCAATATCACTCAGCTTAATCGCTTTAATACTCTTTTTGGTTCCGATATTAGGCACTGCCATCGGTGTCCCTTCAAAAAGAACCGCTTTAAGCTCCTCAGAGGCAACCGTATCGAAATCAGCCTCTTTACGGGAAATATCACTGAGCGCCATTGTTTTTACTTTTTCGAGTGATTGGTCGGTAAAGTTGGGTTCACGCAACTGTTCGCTTAAAAGGGAGAGTCCTGTATCGAACTCCTCTTTGAGAGATCCGAGTTCGATAACGAACGTCTCATTCCCCGCATTGCTGCTGAGTTGTATAGCACGCGCGTCAAGGGCATCGGCAAAACCGACAGAACCGCGTCTTAGTGAGCCCTCATTCAACATTTTGCCGCTGAGCCGCGCCAAACCAAAAGATTTCCCCTCATCAATGCTGCCGCTATGAGTGAAGATAACCTGCATAGAGACGATCGGAAGACGTTTATCCTCTTCGAAAATAAAAGGGATTTTCACCCCTTTAACTTCTATAAAATCCAATGTGCTTGCCATAAGTGCTTGCCCTAATAGTAAAATCGCTAAAAATAAACGTGTCACTCAAATTTTTCCAAAATCTCATACGCCGTATTACGAATTGCCGGTGTTTCTCCGATATCACGGATCAAATGTACCATCTCATCTTTTGCCATCCGAAAACCTGCCCCCGCACTGCGGACAACATTCTCTTCCATCATAGTAGAGCCCAAATCGTTTGCCCCAAACAGCAATGCCATCTGACCGATATAAGGCCCTTGAGTCACCCATGAGCTTTGGATATTGGGAAAATTATCTAAAAAGAGACGTGATACCGCTAACAGTCTAAGATAACGGTTGGAGGATTGTTTTTCAATCTCAGGATGCTCTTCCATCAGCTGGGTATTCTGTCCCTGAAACGACCACATAATAAAAGCGCGGAAGCCCCCTGTCTCATCTTGAAGATCACGGATAAGATTCCAATGCTCGATAATCTCTTCATCGGTCTCTACCGTACCGTACATCATTGTTGCAGTCGATTTAATCCCTAACTTATGGGCTTGGCGGTGAACATCCACCCACTCTAACGAATCCATTTTTTTCGGAGCAATAATATCACGTACGCGGTCACTGAGAATCTCTGCCCCCGCTCCGGGAATCGAGGCAAGCCCTTTGGCTTTCAAACGGCTCAAACACTCTTGAATCGAAATATGGGAAACTTTAGCGATAAAATCAAGCTCAATCGAAGAGAAGCCATGTATGGTGATCATCGGATATTTGGTGTGAATATGCTCCACCAAATCCTCATACCATTCGATTTTGAGTTTCGGGTGAACACCCCCTTGGAACAAAATCTGTGTCCCGCCGATCTCAAGGAGTTCATCGATTTTTTGGTCGATCTCTTCAAAGGTGAGGACATAGGCATCGTCGTCTTTACCGTGACGGTAGAAAGCGCAGAACTTACAATCAACCCAACAAACGTTGGTGTAGTTAATATTACGGTCTACGACAAAGGTCGTGATCCCCTCAGGATGGAGCTCTTTTTTTCGAGCCGTCGCCATTTTCCCTAGTTCTTTAAGGTCAGCATGGCGGATCAGCTCTAAGGCTTGTTCTTTACTAAGACGCATAATGACCTATTTATCTCGTGATATAGCGTCAAGAACGCCGTTAATAAACTTGGGTGATTGCTCACTTCCGAATGCTTTTGCGACTTCGATCGCTTCGTTGATGATAACAGCCGAATCGAGTTCTCCGAACATAATCTCATATCCGCCAAGACGGAGCGTCGCACGTTCAATCGATCCCAAACGGTCGAAATCCCAATCTTTGAGGTGTTTGATAATCGCTTCATCTACCTCTGCCAAATGCTCCGTCACCCCTTTGAATAAATCAAGGGCAAAATCACGCTGTTTGTTACGGATCTTTTTCTCTTCGAGAATCTCATCACTAAAATCAGAGATGGTCTGATTTCCTAAATCGTATGCGTACAATAAACTCACAACCGCCATGCGGGCTTGATGACGTGTCGCCATTATGCGCCGATCTCAGCGTACAGATCAAGCATCTCGATAACAACGGTCATCGCTTCAAACCCTTTGTTCCCTGCTTTGGTTCCTGCACGTTCAATCGCCTGCTCGATGGTATCGGTCGTCAAAAGACCGAATGAAACCGGTTTTTTATGTTTCAAGCTCACTGTTGCAATCCCTTTGGTCGCTTCAGCAGAGACATAATCGAAATGAGGGGTTGAGCCGCGAATGACTGCACCCAATGCACATACCGCATCGTATTTACCGCTGCTGAGAAGCTGTTCAATCACCATCGGAAGCTCGAACGCACCCGGTGCCAAAACGTGAGTCAACTCATCCGCGTTTCCGCCGTGACGTGCATAGGCGTCTTTCGCCCCTTCTACGAGACGATCAACGATAAAGTGGTTCCAGCGTGTACTGACGATCGCTACTCTTTTGTCCGTGCGAACACGAAGTTGTCCTTCGATAAGTTTCATTTTCAATTTCCTTTAAGTGAGTCAATTTTCAATAGCGTTTCGCTTAACGCTTCTAGTTGTTCTAATTTTAGCATATTTGGTCCGTCACTCAAAGCGCAAATAGGATCAAAATGCGTTTCGAAGAAAAATCCGTCCACTCCGACGGCTGCGGCGGCGCGTGCGAGGTGAGGAACCATCGAGCTGTCCCCTCCCGTTTTACCTGTACCATTACCCGGCATTTGCACCGAGTGGGTCGCATCGAAAATAACGGGAGCGTATTCGCGCATAATCACGAGGGAGCGCATATCAACGACGAGATTGCCGTACCCGAAGGATGAACCTCGCTCACACAGCAATACACCGTGTTTTTGCGAAGCTTCGAAACTCACCTCATCACACCCGCGCGTTTTAAGTACTTTAGCCACCGAAAAACGCATATCGGCAGGGGTCATAAACTGCCCTTTTTTGATATTGACGATCTTGTCGGTTTTAGCCGCTGCTACGAGTAAATCGGTCTGTCGGCACAAAAATGCGGGGATTTGGAGCATATCGACCACTTCCGCCGCGATGGGCACTTGATAGCTCTCATGGACATCGGTGACGATCTTGTAGCCGAAATCGTCTTTGACCTTTTGCAAGATCCGAAGCCCCTCTTCGATCCCCGGTCCGCGATAGCTATCAAGCGAAGTGCGGTTGGCTTTATCAAAACTCGATTTGAAATAAAAATCAAAGCGCGGGTCATTTTGGTAACGCTCTAAGCTTTTGGCGATTGTAAAAATCGATTCTTCACTTTCGATGACACACGGTCCGGCTAAAAGGATCATAAGATATTCCTCGATATTAATTGGTGTAATTGTACTGAGAAAAAATTAAAATCCCGTGTGACATTGGGGTTTAGTTTTAGAGAGATACTCCATCCCTTTGGTACATTGACGATGGAGGAGATATCGGTATCCTCGCATAATTATTCTTTTCACCCAATAGCCCAAAAGACCGCTAATCCGAATCACTCCAAAGAGAGAAATGGCAGCGTAATTTCCCCCTAATGCCACCATCATCCCCTCTATCCGTATTTTGGCACGTCTCAACTCACGATTCTCAATCAATGCGAGTATATTTTCTGCCGCATAGGTACCGCTTTGTTCGGCACACTGCGCTGTAGGGGGAAGCAGTTCTCCATCAAATTCTCGAAGCTCGGCAATATCACCTGCCGCAAATACCCCCTCATACATCCCGACACGAAGATACTCATCGACAATAAGCTGCGACTTTTTATTTTTAGAACTGTTGATCGTCGATGTCAATGTCGAAGCGACAATTCCCCCCGTAAAAATCATAAAATCAAAACAAAGACTCTTATCATTGTTCAGCATTAAGGTATGTTCTTCGACCGAAGTAATACGGGAGTGACTGATAATTTTTACCCCGAGCTGTGTGAGCCTCTGTGTCGCTTTTTCAATCAGATACGACTCCATCCCCTCCAAAACTCCCTCATGCGGGATAATTAAAAAGATATGAATGTTGTCGCACGTAAGGGTGTTATCCTTATGAAACACCCGGATATAGTGTGCCATCTCGGCGGCAATCTCGACACCGCTCAATCCCCCGCCGCCGATAACGACGTTAAAAGGTTCACTGCACCATCCCCCCTCACTCTCCATACGTGCATAAAGGCGTTGTTCAAACTGATGTTTAAACGAGAGGGCACTGGGGAGGGTTTTGACACCATGGGAGTATTCACGTAGCCCCGGAGTGGCACTGTTATACGCCGTGCGGCTACCGCTACAGAGGAGAAGATAATCATAGGGATGGCACGAGTTCTCTCCGCTGGCACATTTGTTCTCAAAATCGATCTCTCGGATCGTATCTTTGATAAATGTAACATGTGCACCGTAACTCAAACATAAAGCGACTAAATCGATCGTGACACGGGTCATTGAGCACTCATTGGCGATCAATTCATACGCTTCGGTTTGGAGATAATGGTACGGGTGCTGATCGATCAGAACTATATCACATAGATTTGAGGAGGCAAGAGTTTGAAGTGCTTTTACCCCTGCATACCCGCCGCCGACAATAATGACACGTTGACGTTTCATAATCACCCCTTTGGGGTATAAGTATTTGATACGATTATAGCATAATGGCTTTTGAACACATCACCGCTGAGCTAAACGCCCACTGGAAGTTATATCCCCCAAGTTCCCCCGTTACGTCCACCGTTTCACCGATAAAATAGAGCCCTTTTATTGTAGTACTCTCCATGCTCTTCGGGTCTAACTCACTACACGCTATCCCGCCACGACACGCTTCGGCTTTACTCAGACCAAACGTTCCTGAGGGTGCCATGGCGTAATGACGGATACTTAAAAGCTTTTCCCACTCGTGCGAGCTCAAGCGGTTGCACCCTTTGTCTTCCAGCCCTATTGCTTCTAAAAAAGCTTTCATAAACCGTTTCGGAAGAGGGATCGCCGTAGAGACGATCTTTTTCTCATATTTCAGGGTGTTTAGATCGAAATCGGGGAGAAAATCGATCACTATTTCCCCTTTGAACCAATAAAGCGATGCCGAGAGGACAACCAGTCCGCTGATCCCTTTATGGGCAAAGAGTAAATCTTCATCCAGTGTCTTACCCGCCACATGGATGCGGGCGGGAAAACTGATTCCGCTAAGCTCCTTCATCCAAAACTCTTTAGGTTGCAGTGTAAGTCCTACAAGTGCAGGGGAAAACGGTACGGTTTGTATCCCATAGCTTTGCGCGATTTTCAATCCGATATCGCTCGCGCCCAGCTCTTTATAACTCGACCCCCCCGTTGCAACGACAACTCGACGGGCTTGGAATTTCCCTTTGTCGGTTGTCACAATGAAAGGGCTTTTCCCCTCTACAGAGAGGACTTTATGTCCTAAAATCAAATCGCATCCGCTTGCTTTTCCCATCAAAATGGAAATCACCTCATCGGAACTTTTCGGACAGAAATAATAGCGCTCTTTACGGATTACAGGACGCAATCCGCCCTCACGAAAATAATCCAAAAGCTCTCGTTGTCCAAATACCGATAACGCTTGTTTGACAAGGTTTTCATCTCCGAGAAAATGGCTCTCATCGACCTCTACATTAGTGAGGTTGCATTTCCCCCCACCGGAAGCTTTGAGTTTTAGCGCAGGTCGGTTATTTCCCTCGATGATCGCGACTGTAAGTTTACTGTTTTGACGCAGGTGCGCTGCACACATAAGACCGCTCGCCCCGCCTCCGAGGATAATGACATCGTAATGCTTCATCGTTTAATAAGCCGCAGTACCAGAAGAAAAATAAGGACTCCCGCCATTGAAAGATTATCCCATGTGACCGTTTTATGGCTCATCAAATAGTGAACGACAATCAATACCGCAGCAATGTAGACCATTTTATGCCAGGAGTGAAACAGTCCGAACAGTTTTTTGGTCGAAGTAAGCGCCATCGTCAGCATGATAATAAATGCCCCCATCCCAAAAGCGATAAACGGTTTTGTCACCGCTTCATGAATCACACCGTGAACATTAAATTCCTGATCGATCCCGATAAAAAGCAGTGCATGCATCAGCGCGTAAAAAAAAGAAAACAATCCGGCCAAACGGCGGTATCGGATAAGATTCAGTTTCAAAAATACACGTACGGGGGTAAAAGTTAGAGTAAGTGCCAAAAGCCAAAAAGCGCTGTCACCGGATAAATCAGTTGAAAATTTCAACGGATCAGTCGGGAACTTTGTCAGCGTAAAAGGGACAAACTGCTCTATAAAAATAAAAGATTCACGTATCCACTCGGGCTGAATCTCTACACTGAAACGGATTAGCGCATACACTATCGGCAATAATGCACCGAACCAAATGATAAATCTCATTTATACCCTTTTTAATAAAACTTTCTCAGGTCCATCCCTTTGTACAGATGCGCGACCTCCGAACCGTACCCGTTGAAGGGAAGAGTCTCTTGTTTGAAAAACTTCCCGATCACCCGCTCACGCGCCTGCGACCATCTCGGATGATCGACGGCAGGATTGACGTTGGCGTAAAACCCGTATTCTTTAGGAGCTACTTCATTCCATGTCGAGCGCGTCTGATGCTCTTTCAACGTAATCTTTACGATTGATTTGATACTTTTAAACCCGTACTTCCACGGGACGACCAATCGGATCGGCGCTCCGTTTTGCGGCATCAGCTCTTTTCCGTACAACCCTACCGCCAAGATTGTCAGCGGATGCATCGCTTCATCAATCCGAAGCCCTTCATGGTAAGGAAACGGAATAGTACCAAAACTTTGTTTTTGTCCTGGAAATTGGGCAGGATCAAACAGCGTCTCAAACTCCACGTATTTGGATTTTGAGGTGAGTCCGGCGGCTTTTAACAATGATGAGAGGGGAAAACCGACCCACGGTATCACCATTGCCCACCCCTCGACGCATCGAAGTCGATAGATTCGCTCTTCTAGGGGGATTTTTTTTAGAATCGCATCGATATCAAGCGTCTGAGGCTTTTGCACCTCTCCGCCGATCGTGACGGTCCACGGACGGGCTTTAAAATGTTTTGAAAGCTTGGCAGGTCCGGCTTTATCAACAGAAAACTCATAAAAATTGTTGTAAGAGGTCACCAAATCAAAGGGGGTCAAGTTCAACGAACTTTTCTGCTTTTGAAACGATAAGGCAGCTGAAAGAGGGGAAGCCATTGCCAATACGGCAGCCGAAGCCGTAAGTTTCATAAGGTCTCGCCGCTCATGGTAAATGGATTCAGGTGTAATCAGAGATGTTGGCATCAAATCATAATCTTTACGTATAAGCATCTTCAACCTCCAGTTGGCTATAATTGCACTATATTATCCAAGGGTTGGTAAATGTCCAAAAAACTCCATATCGTTTCACTCGGTTGTACCAAAAATCTCGTCGATACTGAGGTTATGCTCGGACGGCTCAAAGATTTTGAAATGACCGATGCAAGTGAGGAAGCAGACGTTATCATCGTCAATACCTGCGGGTTCATCGATGCGGCAAAACAAGAGTCACTCAACACTATTTTCAATCTCGACGCAGGGCGCAAACGTGATTCGGTTCTGGTAATGGCGGGGTGTCTCTCTGAGCGATACAAAGAGGAGTTATCCAAAGAACTCAAAGAGGTAGACATCTTCACCGGTGTCGGTGATTACGACAAAATCGATGAACTCCTTGCCGCCAAACAAAGCCGCTTTACCCCTGAGGTCTATCTGATCGACGGTGCAGAGCGGGTCGTAACGGGTTCAAGCTACCATGCTTATGTCAAACTCTCCGAGGGGTGCAATCAAGTGTGCAGTTTCTGCGCCATCCCCTCGTTCAAAGGGAAACTCCATTCACGTGATTTAGAGAGTATCGCCCGCGAAGTAGAAGGGTTGGTTGCCAAAGGGTATTATGATTTCAGTTTCGTCTCTCAAGACTCCAGTTCGTATCTCCGAGATCAAAATACGCAAGACGGTCTTATTCACCTCATCAAACGGATCGAACTAATCGACGGGGTAAAAAGTGCTCGCATACTCTATCTTTACCCTTCGACCACAACATTGAAACTGATCAAAACCATCGGGGATTCGAAAGTGTTCCATAACTATTTCGATATGCCGATACAACACATCAACGACGATATGCTTCGCATCATGAAGCGTGGATTCGGAAAAGCGAAAACCCTTGAGCTCCTCAATGCCATGAAAGCACTCCCTAACGCCTTTATACGTACCAGCTTTATCGTCGGTCATCCGCAAGAGTCTGAGGCTATGTTCGAAGAGATGGTAGCATTTGCCGGCAGTTTCGGGTTTGATCGTCTCAACGTTTTCAGCTACTCCGACGAAGAGGGGACGAGTGCGTATACAATGGATGAAAAAATCGCTCCCAAAGTGATCAACGCCCGTGCCAAAAAACTGGGGAAAATCGCGTCTAACGTCGAAGTGGAAAGTCTACAAAAACTCGTTGGTCAAGAAATTTCTCTCATCATAGACGGTGAAAGTGACGAACACGAATTCCTCCTAAGCGCACGCGCGCTCAACTGGGCACCCGATGTAGATGGCGAAATCTACGTCAACGACCGCGAAGTAGAGGGTGAGCTCAGTTTCGGTAAAATCTACCGTGCCCGTATCACTGAACTTGCACAAACACGCCCTTTGGCGACCGTAACGGGAAATGTCTGAACTCCTCCATCTTGATCTTCTAAAAGAGGGGGGAGTTCTCCTCGCTTTCTCGGGAGGGGTCGATTCAACCGCCCTCTTCCATCTTCTACTTAAACATAATATTGCGTTTGACATTGCCCATGTCAACTACCACACCCGTTCTTCCAGTGACGCTGAAGAAAAAAACGCCGAAAAACTCGCACAGCAACATGCGCTTCAATGTTACACCCACTCATGCCGATTGGGAGGAGTCAATTTTGAACACCGTGCCCGCGAAGAGCGGTACAAATTTTTCGGTTATCTGATGAAAAAGCACTCCTACCGCTATCTCCTCACCGCCCATCAGCTCAACGATCGTCTCGAGTGGCTGATGATGCAAATGTGCCGAGGATCGGGGCTTCCTGAGATGCTTGGGATTCGCTCACACGACCGGCGTGACGATATCGAGATACTGCGCCCTCTTTTGGAATGGGATCGCGACTCTATCGAAGCGTATCTTCATACACATAATATCCCTCACCATATCGATGAGAGCAATGCCGATGAGCGATACACCCGCAACTTTTTTCGCCATCGCTACAGTGCACCGATGATGCGTGATTATAGAGACGCCATCCGTCGCAGTTTTCGCTATCTTGAAGAGGATAATGAGTCATTGATTGAACCGATGGATTTCCTATCGGTAGAAGAGCTCTCCTACGCACACAACCCGCACACATTCCGCTCACTCCTCTACGGAATCGATCGCTTTTTCAAATCGCGCGGAATTCTCCTCACTCAGCACGACAAAGAGGCGCTTAAAAAAGGGGGAGAACATATCATTGCGCGGCGCTTTGCCCTCTCCATAGAGAAGAACTATACGTTTATCGCGCCGTATGAACATACTATCGTGATGGATAAAGGATTTCGTGAAAAGTGCAGAGCGTTAAAAATAGGGGTTAAGTTGCGAGGCTACCTTTATGGTGCCCCGAAGGCTTTCGAGGTTATCCGTCGATTAAAAGACGATTTAACACCTCTTCGATTCGACTGACACCGACGATCTCTATCGCCGCTTTCACCTCATCGGGAATATCGCTCAAATCACGATCGTAGTTTTTCTGAGGAATAAGGGCAAGTTTCATCCCCGCTCGATGCGCCGCAATCAGCTTCTCTTTGAGTCCGCCGATAGGGAGAACATTTCCCGTGAGCGATACTTCACCCGTCATCGCAATATCGGCACGCACTTTTTTGTTTGTGAGGATCGAAGCGATAACCGTTGACATCGCAATCCCCGCACTCGGGCCGTCTTTAGGGGTAGCCCCATCAGGAACGTGGATGTGTAAGTCAAAGCGTTTATACACTTCGCTCGCATCGAGTGGGATATCACTTTCTCTCTCAGCAGGACTTAGCGGGATAATCGAATGATCGACACTGATTTTCCCCTCATCGATCAATGTTTTAACAACGGAGAGGGCGATGCGGGCAGACTCTTTCATCACATCCCCCAAACTTCCCGTGAGCTGTAATACCCCTTTTCCGTTGATACGGATTGCTTCGATTTTGAGTACATCTCCACCCACTGCTGTCCACGCCAACCCGTTAACGACACCGATGCGATCGATGTGATCGGTTCGATCAATCTCAAAAATCGTTTTTTCCAAGAAATCTTTGAGGTTTTTCAAACTCACCGTCACTTTTTGGGTACTCGGCTCTTCGAGAATCTTTTTCGCCGCTTTACGGACGATATCGGCGACACGTCGACGAAGGTTACGAACTCCCGCTTCCCGCGTATGCTTCTCAATCACTTCGGCTAATGCCGTTTTTGAGATCGAAAGCTCTGCTGTTTTCAAACCGTGTTTTTTCAACTCTTGGGGGATCAGATACTGTTTTGCAATCTGAAATTTCTCTTGCGGCGTATAACTGCTGACCGAAATAAACTCCATACGATCGCGCAACGGTCCCGGGATCTGCCCTACATCGTTCGCCGTCGCGATAAAAATCGCTTTGCTAAGATCAAGATTGAAATTGAGATAATAATCTCTAAAATGGGTATTTTGTTCAGGATCGAGAATCTCCAACAATACCGCCGTCGGATCACCGCGATGCGATTTTGCCACCTTATCAATCTCATCGAGAACAATAACGGGATTCATCTTTTTCGCTTCGATCACACCCTGCACGATACGCCCCGGCATTGCACCGATATAGGTACGGCGGTGTCCGCGCAGTTCGTTGACGTCTTCCAATCCGCCAAGTGCAATCCGTACGAGCGGACGTTTTAAGGCGGTGGCAATAGAGTTAGCCAACGATGTTTTACCCACACCCGGAGGGCCCGCGAAACACAAAATTGCCCCTCGCCCCTCTTTGTCGGCAATACCGCGAAGCTCCAACAATTCTTTGACCGAAAAGAACTCCAAGATACGCTCTTTCGGTTTTTTCAATGAAAAATGATCTTTATTGAGCTGATTTTCTACATCGTGGATATTGAGCGCTTTTTTCGCCTCATCACCGTAAGGAATCTCAAGCACCCATTCTAGGTACGTTTGGATCATCCCCGCATCGGCGCTGTCGGGATGCATTCGTGCGAAGCGCTCGAGCTGCTTGTTGATCTCTTTATACGCATCGGGATGCATTTTCTCTTTTTTGGCGTCGAGTTTTTTACGGAACTCTTCGATCTCTTCATCACGGTGGGTATCGGTCCCCAGCTCTTTTTGAATCTGTTTCAGCTGCTCTTTGAGAAAATACTCTTTATTCACTTTCTCAATGCGGGAGTGGACTTTGGAGCGGATCTCTTTTTGAAGTTTATTCGCTTCGGTCTCTTCGATCAACTCATCAATCAGCATCAAAAACCGTTTTTCAGGATCACGCTCGATAAAAAGTTTATAAGCATTCTCTTTTTTGATCTTAATCGAGCTGCAGATCAAATCAACGATCCGGTTGTACTCATGATTCTCTTCGATAGTACGAAGAAGATCAGGGGGAAAATAGTTGCTTACTTGAGAGAGGGCACGCACTTTTTCACGCAACACTTCTAAAATTGCATCCATTTTCAGCTCATTCACTGCCATGGATGAGATTAAATCGACATGAGCGCGCAACGGGTTGTCATGTACCATCTCCGTAATATGCCCGCGGGCAAGACCTTGAAACAGTACCTTGATTCGGCCATCGGGCAAAACGACTTTACGCATAATAGAGCCGATAACGCCGGCGTCATAGATCGAATCTCCCTCACGCTCCCCTTCATGCTCAGGTTTTACGGGGCAGACAATAACAAGTGAATTATTCTCAATCGCTTCGGCTGCAGCGGCAATGTTTTTTTCATCATTTAAAAAAAGGGGAGAGATCATAAAGGGATATAAAAAAAGCTCATCCTCCGCAATCACCGGAAGATTCGTCGGAAAAGAGCTGTAATTACTAAGTTGCATTGAAAAAAATCCTATGTTTATTTACTTTCGTTATCGTCCATTGAAATAACGCTTCGCGTTTGAGGAATCATAAAATCGTACCAGCTGCTGGTGCCGTCTCCCTCAAACATCTCTCGATACCATGGAACTTCAGCATGAACAACTTCTTTGGAATCGATCCACGTAACAGGGGCAATAGCACGGTAATAACCGGCCCCTTTAGGTTTCCCTAAACGCTCGTACAGTTGTGCGATTTGCTCGTTCAGCACTCCGCGGGCAAGCTGTAATTGTGTCTCCATAGAGTGAACCAATGGCAAATAGGTAGAATAAGGGTAATTTCCTTTAAAGGCATCAACCCCGCGAAGGGTATCATCGATCAACCCCTGATCACGTCCCGGATTCGGAAGGGCTAAAAACTTGGCTTTTATCTTTAGAAATTCAGCATATTCACGCCCCTCAGGAGTAGCGTATCGGCGGATATACTCATCCAGAAAATGTTCCGCCAACAAATACTCTTCATGTGCCATATGGGCTTGCGCCATAATCATAGTCGCTTCGGCTAAAAAAGGTGAGCTGATGTGTTCACTTTGAAGAGAACTAAAATAGCTATCCGCTTTTTCCAAATTTCCGTTGGAGACAGCGCTCACCATCTTTTCGTACCAATACTCTGCGGGTTTATTATACTCGTCAAGATCCTTGCCGCATCCGCTTAGAAGAATGAGTGCCGTTATTGCGATTAACCATGTTCTAATCATTGAGTAAACCTACGCTATTTTGAAATTATGAGCTATTTTACCGTAAAGAGATTAAAGACCCCTGCAAGAGGTTGAAACTTTTTAGTTTGATGTGTTAAAATCAGATCACTAATGATATAAGAAGGTAATTATGCAGTTTGATTTAAAACTTCCCCTGCTCGGTTTTGAAACAGTTTCGAAAATGGAACTTCAAAAAATCGATGAAATTTTTTTACGTCTTGAAAGTATAGGCGAGGGGCCATCCTTTACGCTCATTAGCCCTTTTGCCCTTCGAGAATACTCTTTTGATATTCCCTCATCTCTTCAGGCTTTAATGGGTATCACCCCTGAGAGTAATCTTCTTATTTATAACATAATGATTCTGCAAACACCGATTGAAAAATCAACAATCAATTTTGTTGCCCCTCTGATATTCAATACCGACAATCAATTAATGGCACAAATAATTATCGATAACCGTTCCGATTTCGGTATTGCCGAACCGATTAAGAACTACCTTAAAGGTGCGAGTGATGTCTAAATCGATCACCTTTGTCGGAAACGGAAAGATGGCGCTTGCCCTCGCAAAAGGGTTGTGTGAAACCCATGCGATCGAAGTAATCGGCCGAAGCATGGCAGCTATGGAGCAATTTGAGCATATCCTCAGCACCCCCATCAAAAAAACCCTCTATACTGATGCGGATATTACAAATAAAACAGTCATATTGTGTGTTAAACCCTCCAACCTAAATGAAGTAGCACCCTATTTAGAGGGAACGGCTCAAACACTCTATTCGGTTCTGGCCGGAATATCCCTCACATCCCTTCATAGTATCTCAGCGCACACCTATTGTCGTGCTATGCCAAATCTTGCCGCCGAAGCAGGAGCCTCTATGACCTCTTTAGTCGGGGACCATTCTATCGCCAATAATGCTATTGCCCTTTTCGGCTCTATCGGACAAACGCTCTGGCTAAACAGTGAAAAAGAGCTTGATATCGCTACCGCACTAGCCGGAAGCGGTCCAGCCTATCTCGCCCTCATTGCCGAAGCACTCTGCGACGGAGCAGTACGAGAGGGGCTAAAACGTGATGACGCCATGGCTCTAATGCGCGGACTATTTGAGGGGTTTGGAAAACTAATCCAAACAACGCACCCCGCCATTTTAAAAGATAATGTTATGAGCCCAGGGGGGACAACCGCCGCAGGATACGGTGCTCTTGAAAAAGGAAAGGTAAGAGAAGGGTGCATGGAAGCGATTCATGCCGCATACACTAAAGCAAAAGAGATGAAATAAGCGTTAATTTCAATGGTGCGATGCATCTTTTGCATTGAGCGGTTCAAAAGGGGATATTACTTCGGTTTCCTCATGAACAGCCTCTTTGTGATTTTGCATAGGTTTACTCTTCTCTTGCGCTTTGGTTGACTTCTCTTTTTCAGATGGCTTATTATGCACCTTCATCGTAAAACTAGAACGAATTTTATCCCCGTCTCTCTCGAAATGAATCGGGAAATTCACACCGATAATCCATTCACTTTTGTTGATGTTTTCTAAGAAATTATAAAAACTTTGCGGTGACGTGATTTTAGACGTTGCATTAACTTCATACACTTTAAACGTTCCGTTACCCTCTAATTCTGTCACTTCCGTCAAATAAAGATCGGTAAACTCTTTTTTATAGAGGCGTTCAAACCGATCCGGATTAAACATCTTGTCAAAAGCCCCTATCGTACCTTTGTGTTGCAATTGGAGATCTTTAAGGCGATTATGGGTGTTATCGTACCGATTTTGAGCCAACTCTAGCTGCTGTACCTCTTTTTTACTCTCCAAACGAAGTGCACGATACTCTTTCCCTTTCGGGATCAAAAACAAAAATGAGAAAGCGACCACACCGGTTAACAAAAAGAGCGAGAGTATCACTACGAACAGTGTCTGACGATTCATTCTTTTACCTCTTCAGCTGTCTCATCATCGAGATAATTGGTGGAAACGAATCGGTACCACCCATTCTCTACGGAATAAAAACTTGTATAGGTACGATGAAAAATAGATCTCAAAGGTGCATGAAGCATATATTCATAGGTATCTTTGTTGGGGGTCGTACCGTATAAAATTAACGATTTTTCTTCCAATTCTGCACGAGAGAGGGTAATATCTTCGGGTACAAGATCAAAGAGATTGCGTATACTCTCTTTCATAACGGTATTGTCCGTCGTCACCTGCTCGGCAATTTTTGCTTCGGCCTCTATTGTTTGTATCTGCACTTGCATTTCAGCAATTGAACGATTTAACAATGCCTCTTCTTGAGCTATCATTTTACGTTCATGGGCAAAATCATACGTTTTATACCCTAAAAAAAGATAGGTGCCCACTACCATAGCAATAGTAACCGTAAAAAAGAAAAGGACTAGACGTAATTCGCCGCTGATTAAACGCTTTGTTCTTGGGGTAATAAAACTGTGGTTCACAACCCCTCCTCTTCAAGCATAGAGAGTGCGATCACTTCATCTGCAACATCAATATGCCGAATAAGTACATTTAAAAAAAGTTCTTCTTCAAGATATCGCTTAAGTTCACTGCCGCTTCCATAAGCGTCTGCAACATAAACCGTCTCTACAAAACGGTTACGGCACTGTTCACCCCCGTAAAAACGTATTAAAGTGCGTTGAATCAACTCAAACCGGCGATAGTCGTTGTTAAACCGGTCCATCTCAAATTTTATATCATTACCGCGAGACGCAGTAACCTTTTTTTCCTCATACGTCAATTCATCTTCGCTAAATTCAGCAATCTCTTCAAGGGTATCCAAATCCTCAATGTCACTCAAATCATCCAACTCTTCTAAAATATCCAAATCATCAAGTGATTCTATATCATCAAGACTAATCCCTCTCTCGCTTTCGTCCTCTTCTTTGATCCCGATAGAAAACCCTACAGGGCTGCTATTATCATCTTCCATACTGAGCGTATTCTTCTCAGCCATAGGATAGTGATGAGCATATTCAAGGTTCCCCTCTTCAAACAATGCAATCGTAAACGAATCCTTTTGCGCTAGTGCATAGAGGGCAAATCCTCCTTTAATTTTATCAGCAAAAAAATGTTCTAAGATGGAAAAAGGGGAAAAAATAAAATCAAGCCCTATGGTGCGATACTGCTGTTCTAGTGCATCAAGCTCTCTATGTGAACTGTACAAAAGCCATTTTCCACTTCGGCAAAGGGTTTTCGTACCGATAATCTCTTCCATATCATCCGCCATATGAGCAGAGCACCCTACCAATGCCCCTTGCTTAGGTTCAGGGTTCAACAACGCGATATAGTACAAGGGTGATTCATCGAGATATTTACGGATAAACGAAACCGCCTCTTCAAAGGAACTCTCCCCTTCAAATCGTCTGCTCTCTTTATAGAGGAGTTTTTTTTGCTTCTGTCCTACCACTCGGACATCATGTGCTCCCCCATCTTGTACAATAGCGATGAAAATTTTTCGGTAAAACCGTTCTATCACTTAGAATCCTCATGAGGATGGCATAATGGATGCGATTGACGATAATGATCCATTTTCAGTGCATTCCCCAGTTTGGTATAAATCTGTGTCGTAGACATACTCGCATGTCCTAATAATTCGCTAACATCGGCAATTCGCGCCCCATTGTTTAACAATTCTGTTGCATACGTATGACGCAATTGATGTGGGGTCACTTTGAGTCCAACCTTTGCAAATGCCTTAATAATGGTATATCTTAGACTATTTTCGCTTAATTTTTCACCTTTGGTTTCAAAAATATACTCTCGTGATGAGTTTAAGCGTTGATAATCAATAACCATGGCACTAATGCTCTTTATCATCGGAATGTCCCTCTCTTTTGACCCTTTCCCTCGGACACGAAACCATCCATCCTTCATATCTTCGAGTTTCAAATGGGTGAGTTCAGAGATGCGCAGTCCCATCGTATACAGGAGGGTGATTGCCAATGTGGCTTGAGGTTCAGCGTATTGGAGTGCATGGGTGATTTGTTCATGGGAAAGGGGTTTGGGGAGAGTTTTAGGGATTTTTATACTCTCATCCCCTCGAAGATCAACACCCGTTCCGTTATCACGAAGATATTTGACAAAACTTCGGATGGCACTGAGCTTGAGAGCAATTGTTTTGGCCTTCAAGTGGGCTATTTTTAGACGTAATGGCATAAGATTGATCGAGAGAACACCTTCAGAATCTATGATTTCAGCATACTTGATCATCTCGTCAATTGCATCATGGTAGCTGCGTATCGTTAGCGGTGAATACCCCCGTATGGAGTCAAGGTATTTTAAAAAATCCTCTTTACCTCTATAGAGCATGTTCCATAAGCTTTGCTTTGATAAGCTCTTTTGCCGCTTCCATCTCTAATCCCTCCACATCAATCGGCTCAGATGCATAAAAATCGAGGGTTCCGAATGGCTTAGGAACGGTGAATTTATCCCAGCTAGGTAACTGCCAAAACTTTGAGGGGACACAACTATAAACGATCACTTTAGTGTTCCGTTTTTGCGCCATAATCACCACACCATCACTCATCTCATGACGAGGCCCTTTCGGACCATCGGGAGTTATCCCGATATCATACCCTTCACTGAGTGATTTAAGCCCCTGTATGAGTACTTTTGCCCCGCCGCGCGTGGTAGAACCGTGAATTGTCCCCAACTTAAAATAACGCATGATACGTGCGATAATCTGACCGTCAAAATGGTCGGAAATCAGAACATTCGCTTTAGGCTCTTTTCGGAATTGGTAGTAGAGGTAAGGCTGCATCAACAGATCCCCATGCCAAAACGCAAAAATGACCGGCTCAGAGGGGATAGTTTGAGGGAGATGAAACCGCTTAGTGTTTGTGAGATAAATCAGACGGATCAGGAAAGTTCCAATAGGGGGAATAAACCACAACGCTAATGTGCGAAGAAGCTCTTTACGCAATGATCTCTCCATACTGGACGTTACGGGAAACCTCCGTTATTTTTACTTTAGCAATTTTTCCCAGCCACTCTTCAGACCCTTTAACTTTTACAGAGAGATTATTATCACTCCGTCCGGCTACAAATCCGTCACTGCGTAACTCTTCGAAATAGACCTCTACAATTTTGCCTAAATTGACGGCTTTCATCTCATCAAGTATCTGATCATGACGTGTTTGGAGCCGATCGAGCCGATCGGAACCGATCTCAGAATCGATCTCTTCCATTTTTTCAGCCTCGGTCAAAGGACGCGGAGAGTATTTGAAACTAAAGAGCTGTTCAAAACGAACTTGATTTAAAACATCCATCGTATCTTCGAAATCCTCATCGCTCTCACCGGGAAAGGCGACGATGATATCGGTACTGATACTGACATCAGGAACCATCTCTCGTAATTTGCGGGCACGGTTCAAAAACCACTCTTTCGTGTATCCGCGCTTCATCGCTTTTAAAATCGTATCGGAACCGCTTTGTAGCGGCATATGCATTGATTTACATATTTTCGGATTGCGGGCGAACTCTTCAATAAACTCATCATCCATATGGAGAGGGTGAGGAGAGGTAAATCGGATACGCTCCACCCCCTCTACCGCACTTACCCGTCGAAGCAACTCAGTGAAATTGACTTTTTCATTGTCCCCTGAAAAACGGCGACCGTAATTGTTAACATTTTGACCGAGGAGAAAAATCTCTTTCGCTCCCCCCTTAGCCGCTTTTCGTGCTTCTGATACAATCAGATCGGGAGGGATAGATATCTCATCCCCACGGGTTTTTGGGACAATACAAAACGTACACTGCTTGTCACACCCTATCGAGATGTTAATATAGGCTTTGTATGGGCTGCTGCGAAAATCTTTAAAAGCAAACTGCGATTCATCGTAATCGATCTCAATCTCAACCGCACGATCGCGTTTAAGGACATCGGAAATTTTGGAGACGTTACGGGCACCAAGGACAAAATTAACATACGGGGCACGTTTGATAATCTCTTTGCCCAAATGAGACGCCGTACATCCACATACACCGATTTTAGCATCTGCTTTTTTGAGTTTATTAAAGACACCAAGTTCGGAGAAGAGTTTATGTACCGGTTTTTCACGAACCGAGCAGGTGTTAATGAGGATTAGATCAGCAGAGCTCGCATCATCGGTGAGCTCATACCCCTCATGGGCATTTAGCTCTGCGATCATGTGCTCGGAATCGCGCACATTCATAGCGCATCCAAGCGTCTCGATAAAGAGTTTTTTAGACATTAGAGGATGTGGACCTCGTACATGTATTCGTTTGCGGAAAGTCCAAATTTTACTTCGCGCATATAAAAACTTTTCCCTTCCCCTTCGAAATGATCTTGTAGAGCAAGAAGATCTTTGTGTGAATTTTCACGATCAAAATAGAGGATAGATGAATTGCTTTTTTCTACCATCTCAGTGATTTTTTTGAGGTCGATTTTTTTTGGTTTTGTGTCGTGTTCGCTGCGTGCGAGTTTAAGTTCCATGGCTTTTCCCTTTTATAGAGTTCTAGATATTAGGGGGATTATAGCGGTCATATGATAAATATCCTATTAAGAGAAATTTATGTATAATACATATCCTTCATAAAAAAGCTTTCCCGTAATTATCAATTTTTTATGATTTACCACAATCAAGAGGATATTCCTATGGAAAATATTTTAGACATTATTGACTCAATTGCTAACGAAAAAGGGCTTAACACCGATCGTGTTCAAGAGGCGATTAAAACCTCTTTTATTCAAACTGCCAAACGTATTATCAACCCTACTTTCGCTTTTGAAGCGGATATTGATGATCGAACTAAAACCGTCAAATTACGCCAAATCATTACTGTCGTTGCCGATGATGCCCCTGAAATTGAGGGGGAAGAAGCCGGTGCCTATATGGGTATCACGGCTGCTTTGGAGATCGATGACGAAGCTGAGATCGGCGATCAGCTCCAAATGGAACACGATATCGAGAGCTACGGAAGAAGTGCATTTGCTACCTTGCACCGAGAAATCGAATTTCATATTCAACGCCTCGTAGAAAATGAACTCTATGACAAATACAAAAGCAAAATCAACCAAATCGTCTCCGGCCGTGTTACCCGCGTCGACAATGACCAAAATACCACCATCGAGATTGACGAGATCCGTGCTACGCTGCCGATGAAAAGCCGTATCAAAGGTGAAAAATTTAAAGTCGGTGATGTCGTCAGCGCGATCGTTCGCCGTGTTCACGTCGATAAAGCCAACGGTATCTCGATGGAGCTTTCTCGTACCTCTCCTAAATTTCTTGAAGAGCTTTTAGCGCTTGAGGTACCTGAGATCAAAGATGGCATCGTGGTCATCGAAAAATGTGCCCGTATCCCGGGTGAGCGCGCTAAAATCGCCCTCTATACCAACCGTCCTCAAATCGATCCTATCGGAGCGACTGTCGGTGTACGCGGTGTCCGTATTAATGCGGTCAGTGAAGAACTTTGCGGAGAAAATATCGACTGTGTCGAATACAGCTCATCCCCTGAACTCTTTATCTCTCGTGCAATGTCTCCGGCTATCATCAGTGCCGTCGTCATTACAGAAAATGAAGGGGAAGAGAAAAAAGCGGTTGTTACCCTCCCAAGCGATCAAAAGTCCAAAGCAATCGGTAAAAGCGGTATCAATATCCGTCTTGCATCGATGTTGACCGGTTATACCATCGAGCTCAATGAAGTGGGCGGAGTTGCTCAAATGGGTGAAAAAGCACAAGAAGAGAAAAAAGAGGGACTTAGTTCACTCGAAGCGTTGTTTGGAAATTAACGTTTCACAAACGGATTAAGTTTTAACAACACCGCATCGGCAACCTGATTGCCGATCAGCGTCAAAAATGCACTCATCATTAAAATCCCCATAATTACCGGATAATCCCGACTCATCGCCGATAGATAAAACAGCTGTCCCATCCCCTCGATCCCAAATATAGATTCCAGTATCACCGATCCTCCGATCAGCCCCGGTAATGACAACCCCAGCATTGTTACAATCGGAGGGAGAAGATTAGGGAGTATATAGCGGCGGATAATCTTGCTCTCTTCTATTCCGCGAGAACGAGCAAAATAGATATAGTCGCTTTTGAGGATTTCTAGAGTCAGTGAGCGGACATAGAGCACTAAACTCCCAATGCCGACAAAGACCATTACGGCTATCGGAAGCGTTAAATGCCACGCCATATCGAGATAATACCCTATTCCCTCCGGTGGCTCCAATGAATGCATCCCTGCAATCGGAAACCATCCTAACATAACACTAAGAATCATCATGGCTACCAGTGCCAAATAATACGACGGCATCGCAAAGCTAAACAGTGCAAGCTGACTGAGAAAAGTATCCGCTTTTTTCCCATGGGAAAGTGCCGCTTTAATCCCCATCCAGAGTGAAACAGCAAATGTGATCGCCATAGCGACAATATTCATCCACAGCGTTACAGGCAAACGATCCGAAACTACTTCAGAGACCTGTGCACCGCTTACAAATGAGAGTCCGAAATTGAGTGTAAGAAGATTCCCTACCCAATCCATATATTGCAGTAATAGCGGTTTATCGAGTCCGTAAATAGCACGCAGCTGTGCTATCGCTTCGGGGGTCATATTGGGATTGAGTTCACCACCCATAAAACTGTTCGGTGCCATATGAATTGCACCAAAAGATAGGAGTGAGATTAAAAAAAGCATTAAAAAGGTGTAGAGTACTGATTTAAGAAAATATTTCATGTGAATGATTATAGCGAAAGAGTGAAGGGAAAATAAAAGGAGGGTTCACCCCGTGAGGGGTGAGAAGCAAAAAACTCTTAGAAGTTAAGAGTCAAGTATGCTTGAACAGTATTGTACTGAGAACCACTTCCAGCTGTTCCAGCTGCATTAAGGTTTTGATCATCAGCATCCGTTGAGATGTAAGCTAAAGTTGCATCCAAAGGACCGAATGATTTAGAAACAGTAACTGCAACTTCTGTCATATCAGTATTATCAGCTCTACTTGCATTAACAGTATTTAAGACGCCTACAACAGCATTACCGTTATTATCAATAGAAACATCCGTATAGTATGCACCGATTTTTGCAAACCCTGCATCGTACTCAGCTGTTACGTTCCAAGATTCCGCACCTGGAGCACCTACGTACCCGTAGTTCCACCATGCTTCTGTGTACAATTTAGATTGAGCGGCAACCATGTTATTTGTTGCAGTATTCGCAATGTTCAATACACCGTCTTCATCTACATCAGAGAAAGCAGCAGATACTTTTAGGTTTGGAACACCTTCGTATGCAAGTTTGAATGCATATCCTGAAGAATCTTTTGCACGACCAACTCCTGCATCAATTGTGACTGAATCAACTACACCTTTAGGATCGATAGCTGCATATTGTCCGCCGATTTTTAGACCTTTTACCAACTCACAGTTGATATCCGCTTGCAACCAGTAAGCATCCGCTACACTAGCAACATCGTAATACCATGCTTGTGCAGTAAGAGGTTTGAAAGAATTATTTACGATTGCTGCTGCGTATGCACCTGCTTCGCCAAATGTAGTGTATTTAGCACCGGCAGCCATATAACCATCAAGACCTACAGCTGAACCGTTAGCTTTTGATGCGGCTACTTCGCCGTATGCAATACCAGCAACCGGTGACAATGCATTAACACCATTGCCTTTTCCAACCCATGCACCGACCAAAGTCGTATCCGGAAGATCTTGGTTGATCAATACTGCTGCATCAAATGTATTTTTTGCAACTGACCATGACTCAGAAAATGCTAATGGAGTATCGAGTTCCATACGACCAAGTTTAGCCGTAGTTTTACCCATTGTACTTGCCAACCAAAGTTCACTGATCCATGAGTTATCTTCTACACTGTTAGTGTGTCCAGATGTCCAAGTATTTGCAACAAGGTTATTTTCTAAACCAAGTGTGCTAACTGCATAACCGGTTACACCGAATGATACACCTTTAAGCAAATCACCTGTTACACCAAGACGAAGCGCAGTATCTGCTGCACTATTGCTTTGATCAAACATATCTGAATTCGTGGCAGTACCACTGTCATTTGTACTATAATTAACTTTAGCGTCACCGCTTACTTTTACATTGTCTAACGCGAACGCGCTCGCTCCGAGCAACACTGCTGCTGCAAGACTCATTTTAACTAACTTCATTGATTCTCCTTAAGTTAAGCTTGACCTTATGTTTTTGTTTCGTCGGAGTTAATTGTAACTCTGCTATTCTTAAACATAGCTGTAAAAAAAATATTTTGTTTACTTTCTATTTACCGATTAAAGAGCCCTGTTTTATGGAGTATTACATTTTTGTATGATTTTCAAAATGAATAATCCTCATAAATCTGAGCCGCTTTATGGTATAGTTCAATTTAGTATTATTTTATCAAATAACTCAAAGGATTCTCACATGTCCCAAACATCTCTTCTTGTCTCAGTTGCTGCTTCACTTTTAATCCTCTCCGGTTGTGCTAATCGTGAGGGTGTAGCCCCTTCTCAAAATAGTTCGTTACATTCTGTTTCACCTAGCACGACTGCCGTGAGCGAGGGTGGGGCAATGCAGCGCTCACTCGATAGCTGGCTCAAGGAAGAGTGGACACCGATGACAAAAACCGTCCCTCTTGAAACGAAAACAACCGCGCCTGATGGTACCGTTGTAACGACTACTACAATGGTCGAAGTGCCTGAAACGGATGATAATGAATCTTTTACATTGCAAAAATACGCGGATAAGTGGAAAGCGTATCATGAGAGTAAAGCGAAAATGAAGGAAGGAAAGCCAAAAGAGCCTTCTCATATCGAAATGATGGGGACTCTTCCGGTTGTTGGTAAGTAACTATTAGTAACACGCCATCGGAATAAAATCCCGCTTGGCTACGCTAACGCTGAGTTCTCTTCAGCAGAGAGCTCAAATCGCTTGCGATTTTGTAAGCTGACTCTGAAATTACTCTCTCTCATCCCAAACAAAAACGCTTTTACCTTCAGCGTTTTTCTCTACTGCCGCCATACCCATAATGTTATAGCCCGCATCGACATAATGAACTTCACCGCTCACGCCGCTGGATAAATCACTCAGAAGATACATAGCCGAGTTTCCT
>NZ_MIBU01000028.1:0-2168 GCF_001830725.1 Sulfuricurvum sp. RIFOXYD12_FULL_44_77 | reverse complement strand
GTTCGCAAAATACTTCGGAGGTATTTTTCATTTAAATACGCTTCTTCAAGTCGTATACTTTTATCGAATAAATGCTGCGTTTTCTCTCGAACGTGCTCCTCCAATGAAGCATTCATAACTTCGAGTTCTCCTCTGGTCTCCCGTAGCCGCATATTAATTTTAAGTATATAAAGAGTCACAACAACCAATAGAATTAAAAGCAAAAATGAAATGACAATGTACATACCGTATTGTTCTACAAAATAGACAAATGCATCCGCTTTCATAGATTTATACGGGCCCAAATCAAGCTCTTTGAGACATTCATGGATACTTTGATAATCAAGCGGTATGGTCCACCCTAACGCTTTTGAAGTACGTGCCGCTTCTGAATCCGAGGGCATAGATATAAGGGCAACCGCTACCTTCTCTGCCAATTCATCCGAAGTATGTTTTGCGGTAGCTATAGGCCACTCAGGATAGAGTCTGGTACTGGCCTGATAATAAAAATCGGGGTAATTTTGATGATTAATAATCGCAAAATCATTGAGATTTATTTTCCCCTCTGACGCCATCCTCTCCAATGTATCGGTACGAACGGTACCTGCGTCTGCTTTACCCTCTAGCACCGCCTTCACTACAGCTTCGTGCGTTCCGTAAAAAGTCACTTTAATCTTATCCGCGTCTATGTTATGGGCTTTGAATTCTCTCAAAGCCATAATCCATCCTCCGAAAGAATCATGATTGACTGCGGCAAAAGGACGGTTTTTAATCTCTTTCAACTCCTGAATCGTTTGATTAAACGCGAGGGTGAACACAACCCCTCCAAATTGGGTTTGAGCCCGACCGTTTAGATCCATATTTTTGAGGGTAGCGATCCTAGAAATGCCGTAACGGTTTTCCAAATCGACATAGTAGGCAGAATTAGTAATGACAAAGTCTATTTTTTTATCACGAAGAGAGGGCGGAAATTCTTCAAATCGCAATGGAACTATTTCAAATTCGTAATTGGGAATTTTTGTATTCAAATACTCGGCAGTTGCATCCCACATCGTGTGGGTTGATTCATAATTTTTATGCGCCAATACACCGATAGAAACTCTCTCTTTTGCATCTAACAAGAGGGTGAATAACACTAAAAATGAAATAATATGGACTAAATTCTTCATCCTTTGATTATAGCGAATCCACCGAATAAATCTACTTTTTTTATTACTTTAATAATTTAGTATCTCATAAGGGTATTTTATTCTATAATAATCTCTTATCCAAACAAGGAGTTTATCATGGCGATCATTTTACCCTCACTGCCGTTTGAAAAAAATGCGTTGGAACCTTACATCAGTTCTTTGACACTCGAATACCACTACGGTAAACATCATAATACTTACGTTGTAAACACCAACAACCTGATAAAAGAGACGGAACTCGATACCTTGTCGCTCGAAGAGATTATTCTTCTAACCGCTAATGATTCGACAAAAACGTCCCTCTTTAACAATGCCGCGCAAGTGTGGAACCACACCTTCTATTGGAACTCCCTCAAACCAAACGGAGGCGGCCTTCCAACCGGTGAAATAGCTAAAAAAATAGATACCGATTTCGGAAGCTATGACAATTTTGCCAAAGAACTCAAAGAATCGGCATTGGGACAATTCGGAAGCGGATGGGCATGGCTTGTTCTTAAAAACGGAAAATTAAGTATTAGTAAAACGTCAAACGCCGATACCCCGATTGCCCATGGCGTAAAACCGATTTTGTGTATCGATGTTTGGGAACATGCCTATTATCTGGATTACAAAAACGCTCGTGCTGACTATGCCGATGCCGTGATCAAGAATTTATTAAATTGGGAGTTTGCGAATAGAAATTTAGAAGGATAGAGAGTGCCCCAAACGGGGCAAGAGGAGAAACAGAAAAGCTTAGCTGTTACGCTTTTTGATGATCTCTTCGGCAACGTTACGTGGAACTTCTTCGTAATGATCGAATTCCATAGAGTAACTTGCACGTCCTTGTGTCGCTGAACGAAGGTCAGTTGAGTAACCGAACATTTCAGACAACGGTACGAACGCGTCAACAATTTTGTTACCAGAACGGTCACCCATGTTGTTAACTTGTCCGCGACGACGGTTAAGGTCACCGATAACGTCACCCATGAAGTTCTCAGGAACTTCAACTTCAACTTTCAT
>NZ_MIBU01000027.1:0-2154 GCF_001830725.1 Sulfuricurvum sp. RIFOXYD12_FULL_44_77 | reverse complement strand
AAGTTGGTCAAAATCGCTGAGCTTCCTGTCTTTTTTCCCTCAAAATCGACCCAATAGCGCCCATCAACAAAACTTAGATTACACGCCGTAAATTCACTTTTGTTCGAGCGTTTGGCGAACGGTACTTTGAGCGTCGCTTCAATCACATCGTAGGGGTTCTCAACACCCAACATCCGAGCAATAAGCGGTGCGGCGTAGAGGATAAAGGTCACTGTTGAGGAATAAGCAAATCCCGGTAAAGAGATGATAAACTTCTCTCCCCTCTGCGCCACCATCACATGCTGACCCGGTTTGATATTGACCCCTTTAAAGATCACTTCGGCACCGAGTTTCGGGACGATGTGTTTGACGAAATCGTAATCTCCGACACTTACCCCCCCTGTACTGACGATAATATCGGAGGAATGGAGTGCCTCTTCGAACCGCTCCATAATTGCCGTTTTATCATCTCCTACGATCCCCATCTGCACACTCTCTGCGCCGAGAGCATCCACAAGGGCTTGTAGGGTATAGCTGTTGGAACTTCGAATCTGTCCCGAATGGCGTGATTCTTCCCCGATATCGAGGATCTCGCTCCCCGTTGCGATTACCGCTACACGAGGACGCTGTGCCACACGTATCATCACACGGTTGATTCCCGCCAATACGCCGATCTCAGCAAACCCGATTTTTGTTCCGCGCGCGATTAAGACTTCCCCCTCGCGGTAGCTTTCCCCGATCGGACGGACGGCAAATCCGTGCGGAACCGATTTTTCTATGATAATGTGTGACCCATCGACACGAACGTTTTCAATCGGGATCAGGGTATCAGAGCCTTTTGGCATTAATGATCCGGTAAAGGTTTTGATACACGCACCGCTCATCACGCCGCCGATTTCGTTGGCTCCAGCGGGATTATCACCCAAAATTTCGAGCGACTCATACGCATCTAAATCACTGTGAAGGATCGCATAGCCGTCCATTGCCGACGTTGGGTGACTGGGATAATCGCCATCCGCCACAATATTTTCCGCCAAAATACGACCCAACGCAGAGGAGAGAAAAATACGCTCGCTTCGGACAGTGCCTATACTGAGGAGACTGATCATATTTTGAGAGGTCTCGTACGAAATCATCGCTTTCCTCCCAAAATGCCTGCCCCTGCAATAGCAGTAGAACGATCCGCCGCATAAAGGCGCTGAGAGTTTTTAAGATCGTATTTCCAAATCGGAGCGGAGGCTTTGAAATCTTCGACAAACTGCTCGATCATCTCCAGTGCAACGCGCCGTTTCGGAGAAAATACCGCCGCGATATAGGAGCTTTCATGCACCAATACATCCCCTCGGCTGTGCGCCATTTTGAGCTTTGCCCCAAGAGCTTGCGCCTTGACTTGCCATGCGTCAAACCAACTGGACAAAATCGGCTCATACACATCGAAACTCAGCCCCTCAATAGCGTCTTCCTCACGAACCGTCCCGATAAAGGGGATATAGGCACCGTAGTTATACTCTGCTTCTTCTGCATACCATCGGGTAATGATTTCAGGAACATTCAGTGCTCCGTTATAAAGCTCTACCATACTCATCCACCGCACACCGGAGGGAGAAGTGAAACTTTATCACCGTCTTTGAGCAGTGTATCGAGGGTTGCAACCAGCGTATCGTTGACCGCTACCGCACAGTTTTCTAACCACTGCGCCATTTCACTGTCTTGTTTCAATACTTCGGCGACATCACGCAACGATGATGCTTCCAATGTTAGCGGTGCCTTTTGGATCGGCCCTAAAAATTCGATTGTTACCATTATTATATGTCACTTTGAGAAGATATTTATTGGGATGATTATATCGAATCCACAATAACAGTCCCTTGTTAGCCACGAGTTAGTATAATACATTCATATTTTATAACGCCAAAGGAATGCATCCCTTTGGCTACGCTAGCCGCTAAGGCACTAAAGCTTGCCTCTATCGAGGCAGAAGTTTAGAGAGGAATGAGTGTGATTTTCGGAAAAATTGATTTTATAAATCTCCTCCCTTTTCACGTATTTATCAAACGCTATGCTCGAAGCACCCGATTTCACCAAAGCCTCCATTATCACAAAGGTGTCCCCTCAGCCCTCAATCGCGAGTTTGCCATGCGCCGAATCGATGCGGCGTTTATCTCCAGCATCACC
>NZ_MIBU01000026.1:0-16231 GCF_001830725.1 Sulfuricurvum sp. RIFOXYD12_FULL_44_77 | reverse complement strand
ATCGATTCTAATGTCCATTGATCAAATTGGCGCACTTATTGATCCAATGCGTACGCGCTGTGGAGTGAACGAACTGAAAGCTCCGCGTATTTTTCATCGATCACCATAGAGACTTTGATCTCGGATGTAGAGATCATCATAATGTTGATATTCTCATGCGCCATCGTTTGGAACGCTTTCGCCGCAACACCCGTATGGGATTTCATCCCGACACCGACGATGGAGACTTTACAGATATTTTCATCGTACGATGATTCACTGATCTCATCGGCAGCGATAAAGGTCTCAACCACTTTTTTTGCATCAAGCAATTCGGTTTTAGGGACGGTGAAATCGAGGTTGGTTTTACCGTCATGTCCTGAAGTTTGAATAATCATATCAATATTTACACTGTTATCGGCCAAACGGGTAAAGATATCCGAAGCAATTCCGGGGCGATCGATCACTCCGCTGAGTGATACGCGTGCTTGGTTTTTATCGAGTGCGATTCCGCTAACAAGTGGTTTTTCCATAATATTCTCTTCCTTTGTAATAAGTGTCCCCTCAGCATTGGTAAAGCTGGAACGGGTTACGAGGTTAACGTTTAGTTTTTTAGCAAGCTCAACGGAGCGATTCTGGAGTACTTTGGCTCCAAGGGATGCGAGTTCCAACATCTCATCATAGCTGATACGATCCATTTTCTTCGCTTTAGGTTCAATACGGGGATCGGTCGTATAGATACCGTCAACATCGGTATAAATTTCACATAAATCGGCGCTCAAGGCTCCCGCAAGTGCAACGGCAGAGAGGTCTGAGCCTCCGCGACCTAGCGTGGTCACTTGACCGCTTTCACTGACTCCCTGAAAACCTGCAACAACCACAACTTTGCCAGAGGAGAGTTCAGAATGCATCGCGCTAGGGTCAATACTCTCAATCCGCGCTTTCGTATGGATACTGTCCGTTACGATTCCCGCACGACGACCGCTCATTGAGGTTGCACTGTGACCCATCGCATTAAGGGCGATAGAGAGAAGTGCCGCCGTTACCCGCTCACCTGAACTTAGAAGCATATCCACTTCACTACGTTCGGGGGAAGAGGTGTAATGCTCCGCATAAGCGATTAGCTTATTGGTTTCACCGCTCATTGCCGATACGACGACGACGACTTGATGTCCCTCTTTAAGTGTTTGCGAGACTCGGTTGGCGACGTTTTGGATTCGCTCCAAATCACCAACGCTGGTTCCGCCGAATTTTTGAACAATTAGCATTACAGGTACCCCTTGGTTCTAAAATGGGAGATGACACGTTCGTAAACCGGTTTTTTAAAATGGGCGACATGGGTGAGCAATTCATCGCTATTAACAAATCGATACGCTTTAAACTCAGGGTGTTTGGTCTCTAAATTGATAACCGCCCCCTTTTTTAGACGTACGAGATAATAGCGCTGTTTTTGCCCGGCATAGGGAGCCATTTTGGCTGCGACATGGGAGGGAAAATCGTACGCGATCCAATCGGGATACTCGGCGATAATCTCTACCTTTTTGGTACCGATCTCTTCACCAAGTTCGCGAAATAGGGCTTCTTCGCTCGATTCACCCTCATCAATTCCCCCTTGAGGAAATTGCCACACCCCATCCAAATCACTCCGTTCGGCGATAAAAATATCTTTGATCTCAGGATACTCGTGAGAGACAATAATCGCCGCCACATTCGGTCGGTAGAACTTTTTTTCGGTCATTCGCCATCTTTAAGTCTATTTTGGAGGGGTATTGTAAACTATTCGCTATTAAAAATACTATAATCCCATATGCTTTTATACATTCACATCCCTTTTTGCGATAGCAAATGCTCCTACTGTGCGTTTAATTCTTATGTTGATAAATTCTCACTGCGCGAAGCGTATATGAATGCCCTCTTGATACAGCTCGAAGCCGAGCTTCTCCGCTTCAATGTTAGTCGTGACAATCCTATCGAAACCGTATTTATCGGCGGAGGTACCCCCTCTACCGTTGAAGCATCCCTCTATAGGCCTATTTTTGAGATGATAGACCCTTATTTAACAAAAGGGGCTGAGATTACCTCTGAAGCCAACCCCAACAGTGCCACTCGAACGTGGTTGGAGGGGATGTTTGAACTTGGGGTTAACCGTCTCAGCTTCGGTGTCCAAAGCTTTAATAATGAAAAACTGAAACTACTCGGACGCGCCCATCATACACAGCACGCCCTTGAAGCAATCCGAACTGCCGCAGCCATCGGCTACCGACACCTCAGTATCGATTTGATTTATGGTGTCCAAGGGGACACTAGGGCACTTTTAAAAGCCGACATCGATCAAGCTTTTACCCTCCCCCTCGACCATATCAGCCTTTACGCATTAACAATAGAGGAGGAGACGGCCTTTGAGAAAACTCCAGAAATCGCCGAAGAAGAGCTGGATCTCACGCGATGGCTCTTTCGTGAAATTACCTCCAAAGGGTTTGAACAATACGAAATATCGAATTTCGGAAAATACCGCTCACGTCATAACCTTGGGTATTGGGAGTATAAAGATTACATCGGCTTAGGCGCAGGTGCGGTCGGTTTTTTAAAAGAGAAACGCCTTTATCCCTCGAAAGATGTGGAACACTATTGTTCTCATCCAAACGAAATGTATGAAGAGTTGATAGAATCAGCCGCAGCGAAAAGTGAAAAACTTTTTTTAGGATTTCGCAGTTGTGTCGGAGTCGATGAAAATGAACTGAACAACAATCAAAAACTCCAAGCAGAACTTCTGATGCGTGAGGGGATGCTTCAGCACCGTGAGGGACGCTATTTTAACACTGATTTTTTGCTTGCCGATGAAATCGCTCTCAGAGTAGAAGGGTTTTAAACTTTCTTTGGATAAAATCTCTGCTTCATTAAATGTTTTAGATACGCCAAAGGGATAATCACAATGTTTGGAATGGGTATAGGCGAAATATTTCTTATTATTATTATAGCTATTTTATTTTTAGGGCCGGACAAGCTCCCCTCTACAATGGTAGAAATCGCAAAATTTTTCCGACAGGTCAAAGGGACGGTCAGCAGTGCAAAAGCAACGCTCGAAGAGGAGATGAAGTTTGCCGATATGAAACAAGAGGCACTTAACTACAAAAAAGAGCTTACCGATGCGAGTGCGGAGTTGGAGAGAATGACCAATGTTACCGAAATCGGCAGTGAACTAAACGTCCTTAAAAATGAGATTAATCTCGATATTCCGCCGCCGGCACCTTCCGCTCCGAAAGAGGCCGAAGTGATCACTTTTGCTCCAAAAACCAAGCAGCAACCTAAATTAGAATTTGAAGATGAGAAAGCCTAATGTTTGAAGATTTAAAACCCCATTTAGCCGAATTACGTAAACGGCTCGGCATCAGTGTCGCTGCCGTTATCATCATGTTTTTTGTCATGTTTAACTTTCACGAAGCGCTTTTAGCCTGGGTCACTGCACCTCTAGCCGAAGCAATCGCTTCCGTTGCCAAAGTCTCTACCAAAGCGGCTGAGGGTATGATTACCACCACTCAGCTCGGAGGAACTTTTTTTGTCGCAATGAAAGTCTCTTTTTTCGCGGGACTTCTCATCGCGCTCCCTATTATACTGATGCAATTTTGGCTTTTTATCGCTCCGGGACTGTATGCCAATGAGAAAAAAATGCTTATCCCTTTCGTCGTCGGGGGAACCGTTATGTTCGCTATGGGGGCAGCCTTTGCTTATTACATTGTCACCCCTTTCGGATTTAGTTATCTTATTGCCTTCGGCAGTGCCTCCTTTGTTCCTCTTATCAATATCGAAGACTATGTCGATTTTTTCACCAAAGTAATGTTCGGATTCGGACTCTCTTTCGAGCTTCCGGTAATCTGCTATTTTCTTGCCCTTTTGGGGTTAATCGACGATAAAGCAATGATCGGCTTTTTCCGCTACGCTATCGTCTTGATTTTTATTGTCGCGGCGATCTTAACACCTCCTGACGTTATAACCCAAATCTTGATGGCAATGCCGCTTATTCTTCTCTATGGAATTTCTATTCTTATCGTTCGTGCTGTTAATCCGGCACCGAAAGAAGAAGCCTATATGGCTGAAGACGAAGAAGAGACGATTGACTAATCTCGATCCACTTCTCACGTCAAGCTATCACTATGAGCTCCCTGATGAGCTTATAGCGACTCACCCCATCCATCCCAGAGATCATGCCCGCCTTCTCGTCTACAACCGATCCGATAAAACGATCACTCACGCCCGCTTCGACGCACTCGAATCGTTTCTCCCTCAAAATTGCGGAATTATTTTTAACGATACCAAGGTGATTAAAGCTCGCCTTTACGGCAAAAAAGAGAGCGGCGGAGCTATAGAACTCCTCATCAACCGCCCCCTTGATGCCTATGCGATTAATGTCTATATCAAAGGGCGCGTCAAACTCAATACACTTTTGCTTTTTGATGCCGATCTCACTGCCCGCATAACAGCCTTGAATGAAGACGGTTCAAGGGAAGTTAATTTTTATCTTCGAGAGTGTCGGATTCGTTTTGAAGAGCTTCTCCCCATTTTAGAAAAAGTCGGACACATCCCCCTCCCCCCGTATCTGGGGCGTGAAGACAACTCCGAAGATGAGCGTGAATACCAAAGCGTCTTTGCCCACTATGAGGGGGCAGTTGCGGCACCCACCGCATCACTCCACTTTAGTGATAAACTCTTTGAAGCCGTTTGCTCCTCTCATCCTCATGCCTTTGTCACCCTCCATGTCGGTTCTGGAACCTTTAAACCCGTCGAAGCAGAGATCATTACCGACCATCCGATGCACTCGGAATACTTTGATATCAGCGCATCGGCACAAGAACTACTCCATAGCGATATACCGCTTCTCTCTATCGGAACCACTTCGACCCGCACGGTCGAGTACCATGTCCGTACTCAGGAATTAAGCGGAGAAGCAAATCTTTTTTTACACCCGAACAATCCCCCACAGCGGGTCAACCATCTCCTCACCAACTTCCATCTCCCCCAATCAACCCTCTTGATGCTGGTCGCTTCCTTCGTCGGATTGGAAGAGACACACCGCATCTATCAATCGGCGATCGATGAAAAATACCGCTTTTTCTCCTACGGTGATGCGATGCTTATACTTTAAATTACGTCCTATTATGATAAAATAGTGATATTCCTTTTCAAGGCATTCGCTATGAGTAACATTAACCGCAGAAATTTTTTAGGCGCCGGCCTTATTTTAGGTGCTTCTACCCTTCTAGGGAAAGAGACCTCTCAAAAAATCATTACCAGTACGAGTGATTTCACCCCTCCCGTTATCGCATTTCCGGAGAAAAAACCGCTCAAAGTGATCTCAGATCGCCCACCGCTTCTTGAGTCGCCTCGTGATATTTTCACTCAGGCGATCACCCCGAATGATCAATTTTTCGTCCGATGGCACATGCCCGATATCCCGACGCATATTGATCTCAACGAATTTCGTCTCGAAGTCAAAGGGTCTGTTGAAAAACCTCTCTCCCTCAGTGTCGATGATCTGAAATCCAAATTCGAACCGGTTGAAATCACCTCTGTTCTCCAGTGCGGCGGTAACAGTCGACGATACTTTGCCGGTGTCGGTCCCGCAACGCACGGTGTTCAGTGGGGACATGGCGCTATGGGATGTGCCGTGTGGAGAGGTGTTCGCCTCAAAGACATTTTGCATATGGCCGGAGTAAAAGGGTCAGCTCGTTGGGTAGGTGTTAACGGCTTGGAAAAACCTGCCATGGAGGAAACACCGAAATTTTTCCGAGAAATGGAGATTGATGAAGCCCTCAGCGGTGAATTGATGGTCGCGTATGCTATGAACGGTGAAGATCTCCCTTATCTCAACGGTTTCCCGCTTCGTCTTGTTATTCCGGGTCACTTCTCGGACAGCTGGGTAAAAATGCTCTCAGAGATCACTGTGATGGATGAATACCGCAAAAGTTTCTTTATGGACGTTGCCTATACCGTCCCCGATAATGACTGTGAATGTGTTGTCTCCGGAAGTGATTTCGAATACAAGCGCAAACCTATTGCCGTGATGAAAGTAAAATCGGTTATCGGTTACCCTACCCCCAATACCGTTATCAAAAAAGGTTCCCGTGTCAAAGTGACCGGAGTCGCTTTCGATCAAGGCAAAGGGATCAAAGAGGTGATGATCTCCACCGACGGCGGGAAAAGCTGGAGTGCTACCGTACTTCAAAAAGATTACGGTAAATACGCCTATCGTCCTTGGGTCTACCAATGGGAACCAAAGGCAAAAGGTGAATACACGATTATGGTTCGCGCTATTAATCGTATCGGGAACATTCAGCCGCAAGTTGATGAAATCGGTTGGAATGCCGGTGGATACCAGTATAACGCTGTTGATAGTGTCAACGTAAAAATCGTCTAAGGCTCTACTATGAAAAAATTATTACTACTCACTCTTATTTTGGCATCAACCGCATTCGCTCAAGTCGCTAAACCGATCGAAATGCCGTATATCGATTATCCTATGGTGAAAGGCGATCATGACGAAGTAGCACAGCAATACTGCCTCATCTGCCACTCATGGGGTTATGTCTTAAATCAAGGGAAAAAAAGTCGACCGTACTGGACAGGAACCGTCCAAAAAATGGTAAATGAGTTCAAAGCTCCTATTGCTAAAGAGGATCAACAAACCATTATCAACTATCTCGTAAAACACTATGGATACGAGGTAACATCAGGGCATTAAACCCCTGCCTTCTCCTTCGACAATGCTCTGCAAACATCCAAAAACTGCTCACCGTATTTATCGTACTTCACTATCCCGATACCGGAAATCGCCAACATCCCCTCTTTCGTTTCGGGCAGTTTTTGCGACATTTCTAGTAGGGTTTTGTCACTAAAGATAACATATGCCGGAACCTTTTCCTCGAGTGCTAATCGTGATCTCACCCCTCGAAGTGCTTCAAATTCAGGAGTTTGCATCTCTTTGTTATGCGGTGTTTCCGATTTTATCGCTACTTTTGGCGGGTTGAGCGTTGTTTCTTTTAGTGTAACCTTCTCCGCCCCCTTTAAAATAGCAACCCCTTTTTCAGTAATTTTTACCACCCCGAAATCGGCTTGAAAAAGTCCCTCAATCTCTATAAGTCGATTCGCAATACTAAGCCACTCCTGTTTTGAACGATCACGACCGATACCGTAGACACTGAGTTTATCGTGTTGTGCACTCAAAACTTTTTGAGATTCTGATCCTCTTAGAACATCGATAACATAATGGGTACCGAAACTTTGTCCCGTTTTATGGAGAGCCGATAAAAACTTTTGCGACTCAACGGAAATATCAACGATCTGGAAACTGCCCGCTTCAAGACAGTTATCACATACCCCGACACAATCATCTATTTTATCTCCGAAATACGCGGCTATCCCTTTATGACGACACACCTCTCCGCTCGCAAATCGGATGGAATCATTTAATTGTTGCAATGCAACACGTTTATACTCACTCCCTCCGTCATTTTTTTCAATCAATGATTTTCGATTGACCACATCCGACATGGAGTAGAGCAATAATGTTTGTGCTTCCAACCCGTCTCTCCCCGCACGACCGATCTCTTGATAGTAGTTTTCAATAGATTTTGGCATTGAGGTGTGAATAACAAATCGGATATTGCTTTTGTCAATCCCCATACCGAAAGCCACCGTCGCAACCACAACCTGAAGGGTATCGTCCATAAACGCTTTGTGAACAGATGTCCTCTCATCTGTACTCATCCCTGCATGATACGCACGCGAAACAACCCCATTCGCATTTAAAAATCGGGATACCTCTTCCGTCTCTTTGCGTGAAAAAGCATAGACGATTCCGCTCTCTCCGTGTTTTTGCTGAATAAGTGCTAATAACTGCTTTTGCCCGTTTCCCTCTCGGTTTTTAGCTCTAATCGTAATATTGCTTCTAAAGGCAGCCGCTTTGATCAATACGGGATCATTTAAATGGAGTTGGTTGATAATATCCGATTTAACTTTTTGTGTTGCGGTAGCGGTAAACGCCGCTATACAAACATGAGGAAAGGTGCTGCGTATGGAGCTGAGTTTACGATAATCATCTCTAAACTCATGCCCCCATTCACTGATACAGTGCGCTTCATCAATAACAAAAGTATTGATTTTCAACTCCTGTAACAATTCGATAAATCCTCTTGTCGCCATTCGCTCCGGTGAAACATACAAAAGCTTTATCTTTTGTTCTATCAGCTCTTTGTGGATACGTTGCACCTCTGCTTCACTTTGCATTGAGGAGAGTGATTCGGCTTTAATACCCATTACCTTGAGTGCAGAGACTTGATCGTACATTAATGCCAAGAGAGGAGAAACAACGACGGTTACCCCCTCTTTTATAATGGCAGGAAGTTGATAACAAAGCGATTTTCCCCCTCCCGTTGGAAGGAGCATAAGGGTATCTTTATTTTCGATAATACTTCGAACCGCTAACTCTTGATGTTCTCTAAATACGCTAAATCCGAACACCTCTTTCAACGTTGCGTGTAGACGACTCTCCTCCGTGGCGATACTCATGATAAGACTCTTTCATTGGTTTTTATTAACTTCACACTACTGCTACTCTTCCGTTTCTCACTTCAATGATTCCGCTTAACTCCGCTTCAAAAACCTCACTCGGAAAGTGTCCCATTACCTCTTCATACGTCGGATTGTTGCGGCAAAAAGCTATAAAAGGGGTATCTTCACACCTATTTTTACCTTTTTGACTTATATGGGCAACAAACGAATCGATATCGTCAATCGCACTCGCTTTCCCCTCTCTCAAAAGCAGCCGAGTTGCCGTACTTTCATGAAGACGATGGGGGAGTACGTATATCGGTTTTTCCATTGCCAATGCATACTCCACACTGCGCATACTCCCGCTTCCGATATCGGCTTCCGTTACGATCAATGCATCTCCCAGAGCCACAACAATCTCATTGCGAACGACAAAACTCCACTCCCTTGCACCGAATCCAGGTTCAAAGGGGGTTAGTGTCAACCCTTGGTTTTCAATCGCCTCTATAAGCTTTGCATTAGCATTAGGATAGCGTACATCAATACCGCTAGGGAGAATCGCAACCGTATTTTCGGCACCGGCTCCGTGATGGGCTATGGCATCAACTCCTGCCGCCGCACCGCTGATTATCACTATTCCTGAGTGAGATAATTTTCGTGAAAGTTCCAGTGTCATCGCACGCGTATAGGGGTTTGGACGTCGCGTCCCCACGATCGAAATTTTCGGACGGTGCAATAATTCTACATTACCGCGATAATAAAGCTCCTCAGGATATCGCTTCATAGAGGAGAGTTCGGGCACAATAAAGGGGAGAGTGCTGTGCATGGATACTCTTTTTTTCTTAATATCCACAACAATATCAGATAGTTTCCAAAAAGATAAAAACTATGTCAAATTGTCAGATTTGCTCAATTCCAACCAGTTGAACTTCGCTGAGGAGTTCTTTTGACTCTATGAGTGCTTGTATGGTATCAGGACGGGGATGACCGATTGCGATAGCGGTACCGTGGCGTTTTGCTTTTTCTACCGCCTCTTTAATCTGCCGCTTAACATTGCGGACACCGTCTTGGTGATCGAGAAACACATCCCGCCCAATGTAGCGTATTCCTAGCAAAGTGGAAACTTCCGGTACTTTAGTTTTACCGATAGTACGACTGTCTACGAATTGTATCCCCTCTTTTTTGAGGAGACGGATTAATTTTTCCATCGAATCGCGATCCCCCGTAAATTTTGATCCGGTATGATTGTTGACATAACGGACATTGGGAAATAGCTGCTTAAGGGCAATAATCCGTTTTCCGATCGTCTCTTCCGAATCACCGACGTGGAGGGTAAAGGGTTCTTCATCATTAAAATCAATCGCTTCAAGGGGCAAATGAACCATATATCGGTTTTGCCGCTGCGCCAATTGTGCCGATTCAGAATGCCTTGGGCTCGGCGGCAAAAAGGACATCACCAACGGCAATCCGGTTGATTGAATGGCTCTCACATCTCGTGCGTAGGATACATCATCAATTATGATCACCAGTTTCGGCTGAGTCCCATCGAGTCGTTTTGGACGCACTGCTGCCGGAGGGGGTGATGCTTTTGGTTCTTTCGGTGCATATTCATGCTGGGGTTTGAGCGGTTCGCGTCTGTGTTCTTGCTCCAATAGTGCTTGAAGCTCTTTTTGAAGACGTTTTATTTCACTGTCATAGGCCGCTTCTTTGGATTTTGAAGGGGTTGCTGAATGCTCATCAATAGCTGCAATTTGTTCGATTTGTTTTACCAGATGCTGAGTTTGTACCCGCTCACGTATAAGTTCATCTTCAACCTGATTAAATCCGATAAAATAACCGATTAAAAGGGCGCTGAGAAAAATAACGAGGCCAAAAAGTCCCCATCCGATATATTTTAAGGTGAGATATTTACGATACAGAGGCTGTTTGTTCATAAAAGAAGGAACCTCTTTCTGCAGACGTTTTCAGAGCTTCGCGCTCTGAAAAGGGGGATTAGTTTGTAGCTTGGTTAACGATTTTGTTTTTAGAGATCCACGGCATCATAGAGCGTAATTTAACACCCGTTTGCTCGATCAATGACGCACGAGCGTTTGCACGCTCAGCGTTCATACGAGGATAACCCGCTTGACCTTCAAGGATGAAATCTTTTGCGAAACGGCCGTCTTGGATCTCTTTAAGAATCTCTTTCATTGCCGCTTTTGATTCTGCATTGATAACACGTTTACCGCTTACGTAGTCACCGTATTCTGCTGTGTTAGAGATAGAGTAACGCATATCCGCGATTCCGCCCTCGAACATCAAGTCGACGATCAATTTTAATTCGTGAAGACACTCAAAGTATGCCAATTCCGGAGCATAACCCGCTTCAGTTAATGTTTCGAATCCCGCTTGAACGAGAGATGCCGCACCGCCGCAAAGAACCGCTTGCTCTCCGAAAAGGTCAGTTTCTGTTTCGTCTTTAAATGTAGTTTCGATGATCGCTGTACGTCCGCCACCGATAGCCGATGCGTATGAAAGGGCAAGCTCTCTTGTTGACCCGCTAGGATTTTGTCCTACCGCGATAAGATCGGGAATCCCGCCGCCGCGAACGAACTCTGAACGTACGGTATGACCCGGTGCTTTAGGAGCGATCATCGTTACGTTGATATCAGCACGTGGATGAATACGTCCGTAATGGATGTTGAACCCGTGACCGAATGCGATCGTTGCACCGTTTTTCAAATTCGGCTCGATTTCGTTTTTGTAAATTTCCGCTTGGTTTTCATCCGGAAGAAGGATCATAACGACATCTGCATACGCAGATGCATCTGCTACCGTCATAACTTTGAACCCTTTAGCTTCCGCTTTTGCCCATGAGCTACCGTCTTTACGAAGACCGACAACAACTTTAACACCGCTGTCGCGAAGATTTTCCGCGTGTGCGTGACCTTGTGATCCAAAACCGATCATTGCCACTTTTTTGCTTTTGATTAATTCGATATTACAATCTTTATCGTAGTAGACGCTCAATGCCATAAAGGTATCCTTAGAGTAAGCTCATAGGCTTAAAATTTGGCGAATTATACTCCACTTTTGCATAAAAATAAATTAGCGCACCCTTATATCCTTATGCTAAATCGTTCACTAAGGATGGTGCGACGATCCCATGCTACAATTCACCCAAAAAAAAGAGGCATTTTTAATGAAAAAGTTCAACCTTTTTAAAGAGATCATTATCGTTGCCAAAGATGATTTTTTACGTGCCGCCAACTCGGCAAAACGGTTCGCCGTTCGTTATGACGGTAAAATCGTCTTTGAGCCGTTTAAACCTGATCTAATCGCAATTTATGAAGGTTCAATTCCCCCATTGTCTCCCCTTGCTACAAATTTATCCCGACCTATTTCTGAAATGCTCGGAAAAGATTACCGTATTGTAGAAGATGATGATCGGCTCCTTATCAAAGCTTCCGGTGCATGGCAAAGTATTATCGGATATAACCAAAAACGTGCTTTATACGATGACACGAGTGGTGATGGTATCGCCGAGTTTTCCGATAAAATATTAGAAGATATGGGATGGCACGCTACCGAATTTAATGTCGGTTATCGGGAAATCGTAGAGCAGTTTGAAGAAAAATGTGAGGGAATTTTGCTCTGCATCGAGCAAGAGGAGCCGTATCAGTTCAGTGGATTGGGATTTGTGTTTGACATAGAAAGTGCGAGAGAAATTGGATTTGACTATTGTGTCGCAAGCATAAAAGATAAACTTGAAAACGATGACTATTTTGCCACCCTCACCGATGATGAAGAGGAAGCGGCGTTATATTTTAAGATACCGCTCTAAAATAATCTTAGCCGAAAGAGAGTCGATCCGACCGTCGCGTTTGTAGCGGATTTCCCCCTTCATCAGCGCTTCGGCTTCTTGGGAGCTGTGGGATTCGTCTTGGTAGGCGATCTCTCCTACGAATTCGACGAGATTCATAAAGTGCGCAACACGTCGGCGCATCTCATCCTCTGTCGTGCTTCCCATCGGGATACCGACTACCACCGTCGTTGCTTCGTATTCGTTCAAGACTTTTTTGACATCGTTGGCCGCTTGGTTACGGTTACGCCGTTCCACTGCCGGAAGCGGTGTCACGATTCCTGCTCCTGCACTGAGTGCCAATCCGATCCGTTTTAGTCCTAGATCAATCGCGATAATCGTTCCCATCATTTCCCCAGACAAAACTGTCCGAACATCTTGTCAAACATCTCATCAAGTTCATACGGTCGGCTAATTGAAGCGACGGCACGTATCGCGGCATTGATGTGAAAGGAAAAAAACTCCAATTCTCCATCTCTTAGAGGTTCATACGCTTCATCAATCGATCTAACGGCTTTTTCGGTGGCACTGATTTGGCGTTGAGAGATCAGCATCATCTCCTCGCCGTCATTTTCATAATCCATTAGAGAACTCAGAACATCGATAAGAGATTGCATCTCTTGTTTACAGCTCAAGCGAATAGGAGTATAACCCTCTATCGCCGTAATATCAAACGATTCTTGTAAATCCGATTTGTTCAGCACACAGATAAAAGGCTTCTCTTCGCGGTACCGCTCGATTAAATCGATAATAGCTCGATCTTCTCCATCAATCTCACGTGAAGAGTCAAATAGTGCGATGACCACATCGGCATTTTCAATCGCCGAAATAGAGCGTTCGATCCCGATCCGCTCAATCTCATCGTGAGCGTTGCGTATCCCTGCCGTATCGACCAGACGGATCAAATGGGTACCGATACGCACCTGCTCTTCGATCGTGTCACGAGTCGTCCCTGCAATGTCGCTGACGATGGCACGCTCATAATCGAGAAGCGCATTCAGAAGAGAGCTTTTCCCGACATTGGGTTTGCCGATAATGGCAACCCGAAATCCCTGCATTAAACCTGAACGTCTGCGGCTCGATTCGAGTGTACGGGAGAGGGTATGTTTGATGTTTGCGAGTTTGACTTCGATCTGATCTACAACGTCTTGAGGCAAATCCTCTTCGGCATAATCGATCACCACTTCGGAGTACGCCAATATTTCGAGAAGCGCATCACGGATACCCTCGATGTATCCGCGCAACTCCCCCTTCATCTGACGCGCTAATATCCGTGCGGCATCGTCACTTTTGGCTTCGATGAGGGCTGCGGTTGCTTCGGCTTGAGTCAAATCTAAACGACCGTTTAAAAAGGCACGTTTGCTAAACTCTCCCGGCTCCGCCAAACGTGCCCCCTCGGATAAAACGGCGCGCAACAATGATTCGGCGACTACATACCCGCCGTGACATTGAAACTCCACGACCTCTTCGCCGGTAAAACTGCGCGGTGCTTGGAAATAAATTACGATTGCTTCATCGATTAACGTGCCGTCGTTATGGTGCAAAGAGGTTAAGGTCGCGTAACGTGGTTGAAGTTTGCTTTTTTGGGTAAGTTTTAAAGCGATCGAGAGTGATCGATCTCCGCTAAGACGGAGAATCGAAATAGAGCCAACGCCGTGTGCGGTGGCGATAGCGGCAATAGTGTCGTTCATCAATATTCGTGGTAACTGTTAATGATGATAAACTTACCGCCATCACGGGTCGAGCGGATAGCCACATAGCGATCGGGATATCGATCTCGTAACTGCTTGAGGGCGATTTGTACCAATACACCGTCCAACACCTTGGTTTGCGCACGGCCGTCTTGATCGATAACATCACAGACATTGATCAAATAACGGGAGATTGACTCTTCCTGATTTTTCAAGAACTCCGCAATTTCCAAACGGAGCTGCATTCCGTACACCGCATTGATCCAGTTGAAGAGCATATACGAGAGAGCTTTGTACCGATATCCCTCTTTACCGATCATCAATGCCGCATCGGCACCGGTGAACTCGACAAGGAGCGTGTTTTCATCATAGACACTGACATCGACAGCATTGATATCAAAACAGATGTCTTTAAAGAGGATGTTAATTTGCTCTTTCACTTCATCGGCACACTCTTGGGCTGAGAGTTGATAGAAGTCCCCTTCCATCTCCCCCTCTTCTTCAAAATCATCGGCTTGTTCGTAAAACTCATCACCCAATACCAACTCTTCAGGCTCAACGTATACGGAAGCTGTTTCACTCTCTTCTTCAACCGCAGGTTCTTCTTCAACAACCGGGTCTTCTACTACTGCAGTCGCCGTTGATACTCCCACGGAGTGAGGTAGATTCGCGACGATAATCGCCGATTTTTTAAAAAGGCCCAATACCCCTTTGGAAGGGAATTGAACGATCTCGACTTGAAGTGCGGTAACGGAACATCCGAACTCTGAAGCCGCTTTAGCGTATGCCTCTTCTAAAGTGGGAGCTTCAATCTTTTTCATGATGCTTTTCCGCAAGATGAGCTTCGTGACGTACTGCACGAGCCGCTTCGAATTGTTTGTTTACAAGATATTGCTGCGCAATTGAGAAAAGGTTATTGACGAACCAGTACAACACCAACCCAGCCGGGAACGTGAAGAAGAAGAACGTAAAGATAACCGGTAAAAATTTAAAGATTTTTTCCTGCAACGGATCGGTAAAGTTGCTCGGAGTGATCTTTTGCTGATAGTACATCGTCGCACCCATCAAAATAGGGAGGATGTAATACGGGTCCATACGTGAGAGGTCGGTAATCCATAATAACCACGGAGCCCCTTGGAGTTCAACCGCATTCAAAAGGACACGATAGATGGCAAAGAAAACAGGTATTTGAAGGATCAACGGCAAACATCCGCCCAACGGATTGGCACCATGTTTTTTGTACATTTCCATAACTGCGGCATTCATACGTGCCGGATCGCCTTTGTATTTCTCCTGTACCTCTTTGATACGCGGTGCAATGTCTTTGATCTTTTGCATCGAGACCATCCCTTTGTGTGTCAAAGGGTAGAGGAAGATACGGATGATAATGGTAAGAGCGATAATAGACCAGCCCCAGTTACCTAAAAGGCCATGCAACCACATCAAAATTTTGAAAATAGGGGCAGCTACGAAGGTAAACCATCCGAATTCAATCGCATTGACGAGAACCGGATCAATCGATTCAAGTGTTTTGTACTCTTTTGGTCCGATGTATCCGTTAAACGTAAAGTTATTCGCCCCTTCCAAATAGGTGACAGGGTTGTTGTTCACATCACGTTCAACCGTGACTTGAGTCGCTTTGTCAAACCCGTAAAAAATGGTCGCGTAATATTGGTCAAATGCAGAGACGAGATGAACGTCACTAAACAATGAGCGCCCCTCAACATCACCGTCTTCAAAAATAGTGGTGAGGTTATCGCCGGAATAAACCATTCCCCCGACAACCGTCATCATTTGTTCAATGATTTCAGGATGCTGCCCTAAGTAGAGAGAGTAGCGTTTTTCAGTTGAGAGAGCCACTTTCGCATCATAGTGACCATCCGCATAAAAAGTCAACGTTTTCGTTACCGTCAGTTCCGGAAGATTCTGACTCAATACAATGGTCGATTTACCGTTTTCACCTAAAGCGATGTTTGTAGCATTCGTCGTGTACGGTGTTTTTGCCGCCGCTTGATTAAGTGCTTCATCCGCAAAACGGATTTGAAGCGGTTTAGCGCCACTGCTTGCGATCAATTCCGAGAGTTTCCCGTCTTTACCGTTATGTTTTGCATTACTTAAAATGACCGAAGAGACCCGTCCGAGTGTATCAATTTTTAACGTAAATTCTTTAGCCGAT
>NZ_MIBU01000025.1:0-15396 GCF_001830725.1 Sulfuricurvum sp. RIFOXYD12_FULL_44_77 | reverse complement strand
AAACCCATTTTTATCTCGGTATCAATGCCCTTAAATATAATCGTGCCGATAATGCGCTGTTTCATTTTCAAGAATCAAAACGAAAAGCATACTCTCCGATGGAGCGGGACAAAAATAGTTTTTGGATCTATCGTATTACCCAAGACGAAGAAGTCCTTAAAGAGCTGAGTGAGAGTCTTGACATCAATATGTACACATTGTGGGCGAGAGAGAAACTCGGTGTTGAGACCCAAAATTATTTCACGACATTGCCGACACCGGATAAAGGTGGATTCAAAGGAGATAACCCGTTTGAATGGAATGCGCTGCACCAAGAGCTTGTCGCAACCCCTCCCGAAAAACTCTATGAGATCATTGAGCGTTATGACGGGGAAGACTCACTTGCCCTCCAAGCCTATATGATTGAGCGTGTCTACGGACAATATGTCCACAATTACACAATGCCGTACGATCAGTATATGAGTGCCCTCACTACGGATCAAAAAGCGATGATGTATGCCCTTATGCGCCAAGAAACACGGATGATCCCTGGGCTTATTTCCCGCTCATTCGCCCTTGGATTAATGCAGATTATGCCCTTTAACGTCGACTCCATCTCTAAAATTCACCCCTTAAAAATCAAATCGTATGATGATATGTTTAATCCTGAATTTAGTATTGCCTATTCGATTGAGCATATGAAACACATCGAAAGTACTCTCTATAATCCTGTACTTGCAGCATACGCTTATAACGGCGGCATGGGGTTTACAAAGCGGTTATTACTCAGCGGAAGCTATTTCAATGCGGGTGAGTATGAACCGTTTATGAGTATGGAATTAGTCTCAAATGCAGAGAGCAGAGAGTATGGCAAGCGGGTGCTTGCCAACTACGTTATGTATAAGAAGATTTTAGGAGAAAGTGTCTCGATTACGGCTATTTTTGATACTTTAACACAACCGAGCCAGTCTGATTATTTTCGAGCCGAAGAGCTAAAGAAGTATTCTCATCCGAATCAAAGCGAATAAAATAGTACCGATTCCAATTATTTTGGATCGGCATAAAAGAACGTCTCGGATCTTTCTCATCAAGCGGTTCGATGAGGGTCGCTTTTTTACCGTTTAGACTTAACTCATACCCGTTGGACTCTAACTCTCTCACTTTTATTGTTCGGTTATCTTTTTCAAAATAGACCGACACGACAAAATTTTCACCCTCATTGTATTTGAGCGGATCTGTTTTGTTGAGATACAAAGAGGAGAAAATCGCTTTGGTCTCTAAAGAGAGGACGATTGAACCGGTGCGCAGCTGCTCTACCGCACGTTCATGTGTCTCATCCATTTTAAAAAGGTCAAATGCCCCCTTTTGCGTACAACCGCTAAAAACCAATATGGCAGATATGGCTATCCATGAAAAACGCATCGTCATCCTTTTAGATCGTATTAGCGGTATTATACGCCAACTCCCCTTAACCGATTTCTATAGTGAAAACGAGTAAATATTTTCAAACTTTATCGGACGTTCTTCGCCGTAACACATATGGATAAAAGACCCTTTTTGTTGGAAGTGATACTTTTCAAACAACGCAACCGTATTGAGATTTCCCAAGGGCACATCGGCAAGCACTTTTTTAAGCCCTCTAAAATAAAGAACCCCCTGCATCATCTTCTCAGCCTCATCTTCAAACCCTACTCTGCATTGCCACGGCCCGAGATAGACACCACGTGCATTGATGACGCTGGAGTGCTGAAAAGAGTTGGGAAGTGCAAATTTAAGGGAGCTGTTACGCTCCATTTCATCCATCATAAAATTCATACGATCTTCACCGAAAGTTTCCAAATCAATTTTGCGAATGGTTGCATCAAAATTCCCGCCGTCTAATTCTTTGGCTTGGGCATTGGTAAAGCTAAAAGGGGGAACTTTTCCGACATTTAAAAACCGCCCCACTTCCATCACACTTTTAAAGCCGTAGCTTTTGAAAAATGGTTCTAGTGCCGGATTAGCATGCAGATACAATGAGGAATGTTCCCCTTTCAATACATCAAATAACGTGGTAAAAAGGCGTTTTCCAATCCCTTGTTTTTGATAACTCGGCTTCACCATGAAATATTTAATCATGGCCGTTGTCTCAAACTCGATTGCCATGACCGCACCGACCAAAACACCCTCGTCATAGGCGCCATAGCATAAATGCGGAGAGTGCATCATCATCAGTTTGACGTGATACCCGTCCAGCAGCCAGCCCGTCTCTTCGGCGATTTTAGTCAGTTCCGCAACATCGGCGAATTTGAGCCACCCTATAAACATATTGCGTCCTGATAAAGGGATTTAAGTTCCAAACTATCGAGAACACGTTTGCGTGACGTAACAATCTCACGAATTTTAGGGAGAAGGTCACCTAATATGGAGTTGTCAGCACTAATCCCCATCCGTTCCAAATGGTAGCGGATCGTAGCACTTCCGGAGTGTTTTCCGATCGGAAATGAACTCTTTAAACCGACCTCTTCCGCTTCATATGGCTCATAGGCATGGGAATCTTTCATCATGCCGCTCGCATGAATACCGCTCTCATGAGCAAATATCCGATCACCGATGATAGGAGCGTTGGAGGCTAGATTGATATTGGCGGCAGAGGCAACACTTTGGACAAGATCACGAAGCAAAAGCGGATCGATCGATCTAGCTTCACCGTAAAGATGTTTGAGGGACATAAGAATCTGCTCGAATGAGGCGTTGCCCGCTCTCTCCCCTAGTCCTATCACCGTCGTATTCATACTGATTGCTCCCGCATCGATTCCACTGAGGGCATTGGCATTGGCTAGACCGAAATCATTATGGGTGTGCATCTCGAGTGGAAGAAGATTCAGCTCACACAACTCTTTTACCGCTTGGTACGTTTGTGTCGGTGTCATAACTCCGATAGTGTCGCAATAACGGAAGCGGTGGGCTCCAAATTCACGTCCCAATTCCATAACATCACGGATAAAGGAAAACTCTCCGCGTGAACTGTCTTCACCGCCGATACAGATAAAAAGTCCTTCTCGTGCTGCTGCACTCACCACAAGTTCTAATTCACGCAAAACTTTTAATTTACTTCCGCCGAATTTAACGCCGATCAATAAATTTGAGATAGGAATTGAGAGATCAACCGCTTTGACACCGCATGACAATGAAGCCTCTAAGTCCTCCATTTTCATCCGATTCCATGTCATCATCCGAGCGTTTAGCCCAAGATTTAGCAGCTCTTTAATATCTTCACGCTCTTTGACACCCATTGCCGCGATACCGATTTCAAGTTCATCCGCACCGCACGCATCGAGAAGTGTGGCAATACGGAGTTTTTCGTCGGTATTGAACGCGACATAAGGAGCCTGTTCCCCGTCACGCAATGTAGTGTCGTTGATGAGCGCCATAATAGGCTCCTTTAATTTACTTCCAACTCTTCTGGGAGGTTGAAATATTTACGGGTCGCTTTGAGTACCGACGCTTCAATCGGTTGGTACGCATACTCTTGATCGGCGACGATTCCTGCTGCCGCGAGATCACCTTGCGGACATCCGCCGATTTTCGCCGTAAGGATCAGTTTGATGTCTTTGAGTCGATCCAAAATCGGCTGAAGCGGATTGGTACCGTCAGGTCCTGCACAGTATTCGGCTTCCACTTTGCGGTGGTGGATAAATCGTATCCCTTTGTCCCCTGCTTCATAGATCAAAAACTCCCGTACGCTTCCGAAGTGCTGATTGATCATCCCCTCACCTGCTGTCGTTACCGCAACGAGAATAGTATTGCCATCAGAGCTGAGTTCTTCTTTCTCTTTGCGTACCCGTTCATTCGCCTGATCGAGGAAGAATCGGAACTCTTCGATTTTCGCCTGAGCCGCTTGACGTGCTTCGAGATCGTATTTGATTTGAAGTTCATCGAAACTGAGCCCTGCAAAGGTGTCTTTGGTAAACTCCGCTCCGCGATCTTCTCCGATAAGCCCTACTGCATCGGCACGGCATTGGCGGCAGTGCTGCATCAGTTTCATATCCATTCCGCACGCCTCTTGTACCGCCATTTGTTCTTGATCCGTTGCACTCGGTACACCAGCCAATGCAAACGCAGTCCCGAACTCCGGTTCGGAGAGGATCGGCATAATGTTATGCAAGAAAACACCTATCTCTTTGAGTTTTTTGGAGACTTCCGGCAAATGTTTGTCATTGATCCCGGGGATAAGAACCGAGTTAGCCTTAATCAAAATCCCTTTTTCGACACATTTTTTCATCCCTTCTAGTTGGCGCTCAAGGAGAATTTGTGCCGCTTCTTTGCCGTAATAGCGTTTATTGTTATAGAAAATCCACGGATAGATTTGACTTCCGATCTCTCCGCTCTCATCGACACTGTTGATCGTGACGGTGATGTGGTCGATATTATGTTCTACCATCTCATCGATATAGGTTGCGAGTTCCAATCCGTTGGTGGAGAGACACAGTTTGAGATCGGGTGCAAATTTACGAACCATCCCGAATGTGTCGAATGTTTTTTTAGGATTCGCCAACGCATCCCCCGGACCAGCGATTCCTAATACACTCATACGCTGAACTTCACCGCCGACGAGGAGCACTTTTTTTGCCGCCTCTTCAGGACTGAGACGCTCTGAGGTTACCCCAGGGCGGGATTCATTGGAACAATCGTATTTACGGTTACAGTAGTTACATTGAATATTACACGCGGGTGCTACCGCGACGTGAATACGGGCATAATGGTGATGTGCTCCCTCAGAATAGCATGGATGATTGTGAATCTTCTCTTTGATGTCATCGGGCATAAAAGCTTCGCTATGGCTTGACGAACAGCTCATGGGGTTCTCCTTGAGATTAAATCAAATGATTTTCGCCTCATCCAGCACACAATCATTTCTTAATGGAGTTAATGCAAAGAGTGTTCTATCGCTTTAAAAAGGAGAATTAAACAAAAATCGACGTTTTTGTAAGGGTATGTAGAATGTTTGACGTTAGATAGTAGGTTTAGGGGTGGAAAAAAGGTAGCCTTGCGAGTAATCAATACCAAGCTCCACCATTTTTCCAAAAATGGCTTCATCCTCAACAAATTCGGCAATGGTCTTAATCCCTTTACGATGGGCAAAAAAGAGGATACTCTCTACGGTAAAAAGGTGGTCTTCATCTTGATTGATATTTTTGATCAGAGAGCCGTCAATTTTAATGTAATCGACATCCAGTTTACTTAAATAGCTGAAGTTGGAATATCCGGTACCGAAATCATCAATCGCGATTTTGCATCCGAACCCTTTGACGGTATGGATAAATTCAACCACCACTTCGTAATTAACGATACCTTCAGATTCTACTATCTCAAATACGAGACGATTCGCCGCAGGTGAAGATTCCAAAATCTGATATAAAAATTCTCTCGTTTCATCGGAAACAATGTCCTGAACCGTAAGATTCAATGAAAATTCGTAATTATTTTTCTCAAATACATCAAATGTTTTTTGGATCATAATTCGTGTCAGTTTGTCATAAAGCTTAGATTTTTTTGCATGCTCTAAAAACCAAAACGGACTTAAAACCGTACCGTTACTCTCCACTAACCGTATCAATGCTTCATATTTGACGATTTGGCGTGTTGACGTGTCAACAATCCCCTGAAAATAGGGAACAATCCGATCTTCTTCTATCGCCGATTTGATTTTATTGATCATCCAAATGTTGTTACGAGTTTTCTCTGTCAAAGCAGTATTGTCATTGAAAAATATCAGTTTAGCCTGTCGCTCTTTAGCCTCTTTGAAAGCCATATGGGCGAGATTATAGACGTCAGAGTACGTTGCATGGGCAACCCCTGATGTGATATTGATGGAGATATCGTGCCCGGCTACATTGTATTTAAAATTTTCTAACTTATTAATGTGCTCGATCATTTGGTCACGCAATGCATCGTCAAACATCCTGCCGACACATATAATGGCAAATTCATCACCGCTGATACGATACAAATAGTCATGACCGGTTGTGTCAAGAAGATGTTGTGCGAAAACCTTTAAAAGGGAATCTCCGATCTCATATCCGAAATAGTCGTTTACCGTCGAAAATCGGTCGATATTAAGGAGCATCAGGGTTATTTCAACCCCTCCTTTTTCCAAATCATTGTACAAAGCGGTCCGATTTTTTAACCCCGTTAAAGGGTCTTTCAGTTGACGCTGAATGATCTCCTCTTGCTTTACCAGCTCTGTGACATCATTACGTGCCGAGATATACTCAATGATATTCCCCTCATCATCAAAAATAGGGGCTATAACCGATTTGACATAATAATCTTTCCCATCTTTGGTACGATTTTTAAATGTCTGTTTCCATACTTTACCTGATTTGATCGTTTTCCATAAATCTTTAAAAAGTTCTTTTGGGTTATCCGGATGTCGTCCTATATTATGAGGTTGCCCGATTAGCTCTTCACGACTGTATCCGGAGATAGCACAAAAAGCATCATTGGCATAGGTGATAATCCCTTTTGTGTTCGTTTTTGAAACAATGGCACTCTCATCCAATACCATCTTATATTGGTCAAGAATTTTGATATTTTCATCAAAATCATTTTTGGCCATATTCATCGGTTGTTCAGGTTTTCATATCGATAATAAATTATTCGCAAACCATCCTCCGTTTTTTATGTCCAATCTAATTTTATACTAACTTTGCTAAATCTCTATGCATCTCAAATTCTAGCTTCCCTTTCATAATTGTTGCATTAACGAATAAGAATATAAATTGCACTTCATATAATGAAATGTGAGGAGTTTGATCATGATCGTTGCTATTCCACTAGATGCGAGAGAACGCGTTTACCATAACAACCCGTGTGCATGTACAAAGTTCTCACTCTATGAAGTGAGCGGCGATCGCAAAGATATACGATATCGCTATATAGAGACCAAGCTCAATCCTTGGGAAAGATATTCCGGAAATATGGTACTCGATCCGAAAATGAAAGCATGCGAATGCGAAAGTACTTTAGCCAAAAATCCCTACCACATCAGCGAACACTACGCACTGCTCGAAGTGATCGGAAAATCTAATATTCTCATTGTCGATCAATATTGTCTCAATACTCTGTTTGCTATGAAAAATGTCGGTATCAAACTCCATAAAATACCCCCGTTTATCAAAACAGCCGCTCATGCAATCGAACATTTCGTTATTGCTTCCGAGATTGCCGAACATCTTCGCTACGTTCATCCCGCATAAAGGTGCCAAAAATGCAGATAACCTATAATACAACCCTCTTGGAGCTCGAAGACACGCCCCTTGATATCGGCTACGCATCGGAGCGAGTCGATCTCAAAAGCAGCACAGGTGAGACCTTTCGTGTCGGAGGACAAAACGGTGCGACGCAGCTCATCATAGCTCTCCCTTTTATCGACGAAATCTCCATTGTTCAACTCAAAAAGATGGATTCTCTCCTCTATGTCAATGCACTTGGAGGAATCACCAAAGCACTCGTTGTGGCTAGCGATACTCACACAATGCCTCCACTTGAAGAGTGGCTAGTAGGCTTTGATTATGATGAGGCATTCGGAGATTATTACGGGGTACGTTTATCCAACAAAGAACTCGCTAAATCGTTGTTTATCATATCCAAAGACGGTGCTGTGTTTTATCATGAAATTTTAAACGATCTCAATGATCCTTTTAGCCTCGATAAAGCTCTGCTCAAAATTGCGGCGGCGCAAAGCTGCTATACCGGAAAAGGGTGTCACGGATAAGTTTATAACCATTTTTTCTTACGGAAATAGACGAGTGGAATAATTCCCGTAATCACCATCAGTCCCAACGAAAACGGATATCCGATATGCCAATCAAGCTCCGGCATAAAGTGAAAGTTCATCCCATAAATACTTGCGACCAACGTCGGAGGCATCAAAACTACACTGGCTACAGTAAAGAGTTTGATAATCTTATTTTGCTCGATATTAGTCTGTGCCAAAAAGAGATTTTGGAGATTATCGAGAGTATTGCCGTCAATGGTAATGAACTCAACCAACGAATTAAGATCTTTCATCATAATCGAGATCTCTTGTTTGATAGGCTGTGAAAGTTTGGGCGATTTGACCAGTGCTGTTAAAATACGCCGTTTATCAAAAACCGATTGACGTACTTTTTGGGTAAATTCCTGCATGGTGGAAATTTTTCGCAGCAAATCAACCGTATGTCCATCCGGTTCCCACAAAAGTTTTTTACGTATTTCATCGGATTCTCTGGAGGCATATTCGAGTAAATCAGCATCTCTGTCGATTCGAATATCGAAGATTTGCATAAAAATATCATATCCCGAAAAAAGCTCTTTCGGATTTGATAACAGCATTTTACTCATCATGTCAAACGTTTGAAGCTCACTATCACGGACTGTAAATAAAATATTGTCCTGCAATACAAAGCTGACACTTTCATTGTAGTGTGATTTTGCATTCTCTACAAAAAAGAAAGAGACAAAAAAGTATGAGTTGATTTTTATGCTTCGGCTATCTTCCCAGTAACGTGAGCTTAGTTCTATCTCTTCACGATCAAGCTTGGTCGGAAGTTTAATATTAAACAATATTTCAATCTGATTGATTTCCTCTTCATTCGGTTGAAGAATATCTATCCAAACAATTTTCTCATGATCATCTATTTTGCTTAAAGGAGTTGTCTCAAAAAAACTCTCGGTGCGTTGATAAATAGCAACCATCTCTACCCTTTTCCTTTTCACAAAATATATTTAACACAGTTACATATATAATACACTAGAATAGCTTCAAGTAGAAAATTTCAATCCTCAGGAGTTACAGTGCATACTCATTCGCTCACAACATTGCTTGAAAAATTACTCGATATGAAAGAAAAGATGTCGCTGGGTCTCAATAAAAAAAATACAAATCTCTCTTTACTCAATATGAAACACTATTTGAACCTTCGCAAGTATGATTTTTCGCAATTGCAAGATAATTTGACTAAAGTAGGATTGTCCTCATTCGGACGTTCTCAAGCCCATATGGAAGCGAGTATTAACGTAGCGATTGAGATGCTTTCTCATGCCTTACAAAAGAAAGTACATCTAGCACCATCACCTCTAAGTTATGAAAAATCGCATGCCATTATGGATAAAAACAGCGAAATATTCTCATCTTCCAGTGATAAAACCAAAATCATGATTACCGTCCCTTCCAATTTTAACGATGACAAAAATTGGTTTAGTAACCTCTCCCGCGAAGGGGTACACCTCTTTCGGATTAATACGGCTCATGATAATCCCAAAGCTTGGAGCGAGATGGCTCAAGCGATACACGAAGTCAACTCAGGTGAAAAAGATTTAAAAATTTATGTCGATCTCGCCGGCCCAAAAATCAGGACTTCTCTTACTAAATCTAAAAAATCTGGAAAACAAAAAAAAATAAAACTCTATTTTGGCGACAAAGTTCTGATTCACTCAGAACACTCCACACAGAAGAAAAAATCAAAGCACTATAGCATAGGGTGCACTCTCGAAAACATAGGTAACCTTGTTAAGATCGGAGATAGAGTATTTGTAGATGACGGTAAAATCGAAATGGTCATTGAAGAGATAATGGGGGAAGATATTGTTTGCGGTGTTCTCACCAACAAAGAATCAGGAAGCACTATCAAAGATGAAAAAGGGATCAACTTTCCCGATAGTAATATTGACATTCGTGCAATTTGTGATCACGATAAAAAGGTATTGCCCCATATTTGTGAATACGCCGACATCATCGGGATATCCTTTGCTCAAACCCCCGAAGATATTCACGATTTGATCGATCAGCTCGATTTTTTAGGTAAAAAAGGCGCAATCACTATCGTAGCCAAAATCGAAACGAAAAAAGGGGTTGAGAATTTACCGCTGATTCTCGAGGAACTTATCAAATACGGCAACTCCGGTATTATGATAGCACGCGGCGATTTAGCGATTGAGATCGGATTTGAAAATCTAGCGTATATGCAAGAGGAGATTTTAGACCTATGCACGGCCGCTCATATGCCTGTCATCTTAGCGACTCAAGTACTAGAGAATAAAATGAAAACCAATATGCCTAGCCGTGCCGAGATATCCGATGTTGCCTTCGCCCATAAGGCGGAGTGTGTTATGTTGAATAAAGGAGATTACGCCCTAGAGACGATCAAAATCCTAACCACCATTTTCAAACAAATGGATTTGATCTTCCGTAAAAACAAACTGCTCTATAATCCAAGCTTCCAGTGGAAGTAAGTGCGTGTTTTAGTGGTTATACATCTTCACATAATATTCATGGGCCATACGACCTGAATCAAATGCAGGGATTACATCCGCCATCGCACTTTTCATCATTTGAACCCAATGTTCCGGTTTATCGTAATACATCGGGATAATCTCATTTTCAAGCATATCCATCATATTCTTGTTATCTTCATCGTCTTGTGCTTCGATCGGTCGATTATGATCGATAGGAGGGATAGTAAATGAATTAATCGTATGTTTGGCAAATTCCGGGTGCCATCCATCATCGGTAGAGAAATGGATAGAGCCGTTCATACTCGCAGTCATGCCGCTTGTCCCACTCGCCTCTCGTGATACACGCGGAGTATTAAGCCATACGTCTGAGCCTTTTTTGAGCATACGGGAGAGATCAAGCTCATATCCGACCAAAACCGCCATATTCGGATAATCATGGCTAATATGGATCAATTCGTTAAAAACATTGATCGCATTAGTATCAAACGGATAGGGTTTACCTGCCCAGATAATCTGAACCGGTTTTTCAGTACGCTGTAGAAGCTTTTTAAATCGAGCAAAGTCGTATTTAATAAGTCCGGGACGTTTATATTCCGCAAATCGACGTGCCCAAACGATAGTCAGTACATCAGGATTAAACACTTTACCCGTCTGATCGGCTACAACGGTGAACAAAGTCCGTTTGAGATGTTTTTTACGACTGATGATTTCATAGTCTTCATGCTCATCCAATGCCGCTAACAGCTCTTTATCGGTCCAAAAACGTCGGTTTTGTGCATTTGTGACATGAATAATTTCGGAGCGCCCTTCGCAATCTTTCCACATACGATTCGCCACTTCTCCGTGAAATTTAGAGACTCCGTTTGTAATTTTTGCAGAACGTAATGCCCCTACGGTGAGATTAAAGTTTTGCTCATTTTCCATTTTCATAATGGAACGAACCGTATCCAATTCTAAACCGTTGAAAAAACCGAACTTATGGAGCAAATCGATATTATGTTGCTCATTTCCGGCATCTTCAGGAGTATGCGTTGTAAAGACAACCCGTTTTTTGACTTCATCCATATTTTTGTATTTATCATACAGCTCAAAAACAAGTGGCAATGCATGCCCCTCATTCATGTGATAGATATCAATTGTTTGCTTAAGTGATTCGAGAACCTTAACTCCGCCGATCCCCAAAATAATCTCTTGTGAAATACGGGTCTCTTCATTTGCATCATAGAGTTTATGAGTAATAGTACGGGCAAGAAAATCATTTTCTGGGATATCAGTTGAGAGCAATATTAACGGGGCGGAGCTGAAAACATCGGGAGAGAGGTAAAAAGCTTTGACATACACCTCTTGGGAGTGGATCATTACTTTCGCTTGAATACCCAAATCTTTGAGAAAATAGTAATGTTTTCGGACAAATTCCGCTTTTAAACTCCGATCAGGGCTACGCGTTTGATCGTAATAACCGAAACTCCACAAAATACCGACACCTACGACGTTTTGACGCAGATCATACGCACTTCTCATATGAGAACCGGATAAAAATCCAAGCCCACCCGAATAAATTTTAAGCCCTTGATGGATAGCAAACTCCATCGAAAAATAGGCGATACTCTTTGTGTATTTCGGATCGTATTCGTAATCGTGTAATATCATGATCTCTTCTTCTTACAAAATGGGGTATCTATGCAATAATTGTAGCAAGTTCTTAATGATTTTTATCTGCATTTCGTTTGAGATACAGAACACCTAATGGGGGAAGGGTCAGTGTTAACGTATAAGGGCGTCCGTGCATCATCCTCTCCTCCGATTTTATCGGCCCTGTATTGCCGATATTCCATCCCTCGTAATAGTGCGATTGGGAATTGAAAATTTCAACATATTCCCCCACATACGGTACACCTAAACAATAGTTTTCTCTCGGTTGATCGGCAAAATTGCACACCACATAGATATTTTCATCGGGGATATCGCTTTTTCGGATAAAGCTAATGCAATTATGGCTGTAGTCACGATCGTCAATCCACTCAAACCCTTCACGTTTTTCATCATACAGATGCAGTGCACGCTCATTTTTATAGAGTGCATTCAGATCGGAGACCATTTTGTTTAGTCCGCTATGGAGAGGATATTCCAAAAGATGCCAATCCAACGAGCGTTCAAAACTCCACTCTGCAAATTGGGCAATTTCACCCCCCATAAAGAGGAGTTTTTTACCGGGATGTCCCATCATATATGCATACAATGAGCGTAAATGAGCAAATTTTTGATTCGTGTCACCGGGCATTTTGTTGATGAGGGAACCTTTCATGTGAACAACCTCATCATGACTCAGAGGGAGCATAAAGTTCTCATCAAACCCGTACCACATACTAAAGGTGAGTTGATGGTGGTGGTGCTGACGATAGATCGGATCGTAACTCATATATTTGAGTGAATCATGCATCCACCCCATACTCCATTTGAATCCAAACCCTAGCCCACCGACATCAACCGCTCTCGTCACCATCGGGTAGGCGGTTGATTCTTCGGCGATCATCAAAATATCGGGAAATTCTCCGTAGGCACTGATATTGAGTTGTTTTAAAAACTCTATCGCCTCTAAGTTTTCATTCCCACCGTACTGGTTAGGGATCCACTCCCCCTCTTCTCGTGCGTAGTTGAGATAGAGCATCGATGCAACCGCATCGACACGTATACCGTCAATATGATATTTCTCAAGCCAAAACATGGCCGAGCTAATCAAAAATGATTTGACTTCGTTTCGTCCGTAGTTGAAAATGATACTTCCCCATTCAGGATGATACCCCTGACGCGGATCATCGTGTTCATACAAAGAGGTGCCGTCAAAATTGATCAATCCATGCATATCAACGGCGAAATGGGACGGTACCCAGTCCATAATCACTCCGATACCGTTTTGGTGGAGTGCATCAATGAGATACATCAAATCCTGCGGTGTTCCGAAGCGTGCCGTAGCCGCAAAATATCCGACCACCTGATATCCCCATGAACCGAAAAACGGATATTCGGTAAGGGGCATAAATTCGACATGGGTATAGTTCATCAATTTCAGATACGTTACCAGTTCAACGGCGAGTTCGCGGTAGGTGAGAAAACGGTTCTCTTCCTCGACTTTGCGTCTCCAAGACCCCACGTGCATCTCATAGACACTAACGGGTGCATCATGGGCATTGTAACGATGTCGCTCACCCATCCACTTCTCATCGCCCCAGCCGTATCCCTCCAAACTCCAAACCCGTGACGCCGATTTCGGAGGCTCTTCGGCATAAAAACCGAACGGATCACTTTTATCATGGACGATATTATGAAATTTGGAGACGATGTGGTATTTGTAGGTAAGCCCCTGCTCGACTCCCGCAATAAACCCTTCCCAAATTCCCGATTCATCTTCACGTAACTTCAGAGGGTGTAAACCCGTATCATAATGGTTGAAATCTCCCCGTACGCTGACGTATTGCGCATTCGGTGCCCACACCGCAAAATAGACCCCCGTTTTCCCCTCATGCACCATGGCATGTGATCCGAGTTTATCGTAGAGTTTGGTGTGATTGCCTTGTTTAAACAGATAGATATCAAGCTCACTCAGTCTTGACACTTCATACGTTATAGGACAGTGTTGGATACTATTCATTCTCCCCTTCTCCCCGCTTTAATACGATAGTAAAGTGCTTCATACTCTTTTGCCGCTCCATTCCAATCAAATCGTCTCTCCATCGCATTACGCTGCATTTGCGCAAACCCTTGCGCATCATTGTACCACGTATACACCGCCCACCCTACGGTATTGATCAATGCATCCGGTGTCGCATCGTAAAATTTGAACCCTGTGCCATGATAAGCATCATTTCCGTAATTTTCAATCGTGTCATCCAACCCGCCCGTAGCTCGAACGATAGGGAGTGTTCCGTAGCGCAGAGAGTAGATTTGGTTTAAGCCGCACGGTTCAAACAGCGAGGGCATCAAGAACAGATCGCTCCCTGCTTCGATTTGGTGCGCCAAATCGTTACGATATCCGATATAACAGCCGAATTTATGGGGATAGCGTCCGCAGATATCGCTGAAAAAATGTTCCGCCCATTGTTCTCCCGCACCGAGAAGGACGATTTGTATCTCCATCTGCATCAGTGCGTGAATCGAGTGGACAATCAATTCGATCCCTTTTTGTTCTACTAATCGTCCCACTAGACCGATCACGGGAACATCATCGCGCTGCGGAAGTCCAAAGGTGCTCTGCAAGGCACGCTTACACACCTTTTTCCCCTCCATCGAGTCACACTCGAAGTTCTGCACAATAAAGGGGTCCACTGCAGGGCTCCATTCGTCATAATCGACACCGTTGAGTATCCCCTGAAGCTTATAGGCGTTCGTCTCAATTAATCGCTCCAATCCCCATCCAAACTCGTGAGTCCGTATCTCCTGCGCGTATTTTCGGCTCACGGTACTGATAGCATCGGCATGAACGATCCCCGCTTTGAGGAGATTGACCCCATCATACTCTTCGATCTCATCGGCATTAAAATGTTCCCATCCGATATCCAAAATATCCATAGCCCCTTTGCTAAAGTGACCTTGATGCTGAAGATTGTGGATGGTTAAAAGCGATCCGGTATAGGCGAAATCGCCATCATAGGCATAATGGGTGTTAAGCATCATCGGTATGGCAGAGGTATGCCAATCGTTTGCATGGATGACATCGGGATGAAAGCGGAGTTTTTTGGCAAGCTGCATCACGGCACGGGAGAAAAAGATAAACCGTGTGTCGTTATCCAAATAACTAAATCCATTCTCTTCATACAATCCGCCGCGACCGAAAAATCCCTCATGCTCGATAAAATAGACCGGAACATCGGTGCCGGGAAGTATTCCCTCATAGACACCGGCCCACAGTTCTCCCAATGCTCCCATCGGGACACCAAGAGAACCGTGCATCATTTTAAGGGCGTATTTTTCACGATCCACACTGTAATAGCGCGGCATAACGAGTCGAATATCATGTCCCAAAGCTCGAAGTGCTTTAGGGAGCGCTCCGGCGACATCCGCCAACCCGCCGCTTTTAGCAAACGGAACAACCTCTGATGCGGCCATTAAAATATTGAGTTTATCCATGATCATCCTCCAACAATTTTGCCCCCGCTAGCG
>NZ_MIBU01000024.1:0-11250 GCF_001830725.1 Sulfuricurvum sp. RIFOXYD12_FULL_44_77 | reverse complement strand
TCTCGCTTCTCACCGTTATCTCACGAAAGAGCAGATTATCGCTTCTCTCAAAAGCGCACCCCCCTCCACCCAAACCTATGGGGCCCTCTCGCTTGAAGTATTACGAGAGGTATTGACGCACCATTTGCATACTCCGCTAACATCTATCGGAAGTGACGATTTAATCATCGAAATTAACAAACAGCTTATCCTGCCCCATCGCACTGAGCCGCTTGAATATACCCTCTCCCTTCATCTGGATGCGCACGAGCTGAGCCGCCAAATATGGAATGAAGAAGAGCTGACTATCGCAACGATGGTCGAGAAACAAAGTGTTCAGGAAGAGAGAGCATTTCTGGATGAGTTACATCATCTCATCGAAGAGTGCCGTACAAGGTCTAAACTCTTAGAGATGAGCGATGAAGTTCTTTATGGGGTTGTCTATGAACTCCTCATTCCCTATCTCGCCCATACTCCCCATATCAGTTCCAAAACGACTCGACGGGTACTCTTTTCGTTTGACCAGCGCAATGCGAACGAACTGCTCAAACGTCAGCGCCAAGCACTTCTCGCCAGAACCGTGCGCGATTTCAAAAATCTATTCCCGCTAGCACGTTCACTGCGACGCCGTCTTATTTTTCATACCGGGCCTACTAACAGCGGTAAAACCTATACGGCGTTTCAACAGCTCAAAAAGGCGGGGACGGGATATTATCTCGCGCCGTTGCGTTTGTTAGCGTTAGAAGGGTACGAGACGCTTCGTGAGGATGGGGTCAACGCATCGCTTATCACCGGAGAAGAACAACTCCTCGATGAGGATGCAACCCATATCAGTTCCACCATCGAGATGCTCAGTTTCGAAACAGAGGTCGATTGCTGTGTTATCGATGAGGTACAAATGATCGATGACCGCGATCGGGGATGGGCGTGGGCGAATGCCATCATCGGAGCACCTGCGAAAACGGTTATCATGACGGGATCGCCCAATGCCCGCGAGGCGGTTATCGCATTAGCCGAATATCTGGGTGAGCCGTTGGAGATTGTCGAGTTTGAGCGTAAAAACCCTCTCGAACTTCTCAAATCTGCCACTGCAATTGACGCTATTGAGCCTAAAACTGCCGTGATCGCCTTTACCCGTTCCAATGCTCTGCGATTAAAACAGCAACTCTCTAAAACGTATAAAACCAGCGTTATCTACGGAAACCTAAGTCCCGAAGTACGCCGCGAAGAGGCGCGACGTTTCCGCGAAGGGGAGACGGACATTCTTGTTGCAACCGATGCGATCAGTATGGGGCTGAACCTCCCGATCAAAACACTGCTGTTTTCCAAAGCCGACAAGTTCGACGGCCAAAACCAGCGTAACCTCACCGCCACTGAGGTACGGCAAATCTCAGGACGTGCGGGACGATACGGGTTAAGTGAAAAAGGGTATGTCGGTGCCCTTAGCGGAGATGTCCTCAAAACCATCACCACCCTCTTTACCAAAACAATCGATCCGATAGCTCTCCCCTTTAACGTAATGGCAAATTTTGATCACATTATGCTCGTCTCCAATATTTTAGAGGAGAAATCACTCTCCAATATCGTTGATTTTTTTGTCGAGAACATGAAGTTCGAAGGGCCATTCCGTGCCGCCAACCTCGAATCGATGCAGGAGGCCTCCGCTATCGTCGATCGCTATGATTTGGATATGCGAACCAAATATACCCTTGCTACCGCACCCCTTTCGACCTCATCACCGCTCGTTATGGCGGCATTCGAACGCTATGTAAGAGCATTAGAGCAGAAAAAACCGATCGCCTATATCCCGCCGCAGCGCTTGGGTCATTATGCCCTCTCTATGGAAGAGCTTCAAGAGGCGGAAGATCGGATTAAAGAGATCAGTCTCTATCTATGGCTGTCGTATCGATTGGGAGAGTTCTTTGTCGATGCCGAAAAAGCACGGACGTTTAGAGGAGAGCTGAACCGCTTTATCGAAAATTCGCTCCAACAAAGCCATTTTGTCCCACGGTGTAAAACGTGCGGAAAACCGTTAGCCCCAAACAGCGAATTTGCGATTTGCCAAAGCTGTTTTAATAATCTCAACCGAGCTAAAGGGCAGCAAAATTCTACCGAAGCGAGAAAACGTTTCCCCTCAAACCGCCGATAAAATATCATCGTGCTGCTGCATTCGAATAAATGCATCAACTATCTCCATATCGAGATGGTGCTGCATCGTTTTTTTCATTAGCATCAAGGTATCGTAGGAGCTCATACTATCTTTGTAAGAGCGTTTGGTTGAGATGGCATCAAATACATCACATACACCGATAATACGAGCAAAGAGCGTAATGTTTTTCCCCATGAGCCCATCAGGGTAGCCGCTTCCGTCAAGTTTTTCGTGATGATGACGTATCCCATCGAGAATACGGTTATCACGAATTCCTATCTTTAAAGCGATCGTATGTCCATAGAGAGGATGATGCTTCATCTCCTCAAATTCACTATCGGTTAAATGCCCTTTTTTATTGGTTATTTTTGAATCGACTCTGCTTTTCCCCAAATCATGAAGCAATGCCGACATCCCGAGTTCTTCAAGGGTTATCGCGTTAAGTTCTAAAAATGATCCCAAACTCAGAGAATAAATACACACATTGATCGAATGGGTATGGGTGTAATAATCATAGGCAGTAATTTTGATCATAGACTCTATCGCATAAGAATCACTGAAAATTGTATCGACGAACGTATTGACCACTTTTTTTGATTTTGGGACATTTTCGAGCTCTTCGGGATTTTCAAACATCTCATCAAGAATAACCGAGGCTTGCCGATAGATGACCGCCGCTTTTTTAATGATCGGTATATGCTCGTTTCGAGCCACCGCCTGAACGATCTTATCTACAAACAGATTGTATAAAGGAAGATCGCTTTGACGTATGTAAAGAGCGCGCATCTGATCTATTTCCGTTTTGATTTCCGTATCGATAATCGTATTTTTAGACCAAAAAAGTATTTTTTCCGAAAATTTCCCTTCACTGCGAAAAAGGTCAAACTCAAGAATGTCATTGACGTCTAAAAGCCATTTTTCAATTTCTACAAATGATGGGGGATGGCTTTCATCGTATCGCCGGAAAATGCGTATTTGTTTCACTTCAATCGTTGCCTAACGCAACAAATCCGAGTAATCGTATTCGGAAGGATTGAGAAATACCTTTCCGTTACGGAGACTAAGCCTCACATCATCCCCCATCACTGCTTCAAAGCGACTCTTGATCTTTTTTTTCTCTTTATCGTTATAACGTTTGAGCTTCAAAAAGGATTTTAATGAAATCCACTCCTCGATTTCGGTATCAACCACATCGACATTAATAGCCTCTACCGTCTTTGCCTCTTCCATGACATCATCCACGGAAGCATGAGAGAGAAATTTGGTTGCCACCACATGCAAAACACTGCGCAGCTGTGCATCGCGCTCTTTATATATTTGCTCTACTTTGACCCGTTCGTCGATCAACATTTGTTCACGCTGATCACGCAAGCGGTTCGTCTCTTTTTCGAGAACATCTACTTTTTCGCGGAGACGCTCATTTTCCTGCTCGATATAGTGGGTATAACGGCTATCGCTCACAACGTTAGCGGAAACATTACTTTTCGCCGATTCAACAGCAACATATTTCACTCCGTTATCAACGATGCAATCCAAACTGCCGCGCCGTATCCGATTATGAATCGCCTCTTTGGAAACATTAAAATACTCCGCCGCATCGGCGATGGTCATTTTCTTCATGATTTTCCTTGTGTATGTAACATTTTAATAAAGGCATTTACAAGTCCCATATCCAAATGCCCCTCCATCTGCTCTTTCATCAGCTTAAGTGATTCAAAAGAACTCATAGGGTCTTTATAGGAACGTTTGGTTGAGAGGGCATCAAAGACATCACAGACACCGATAATACGAGCAAACTGACTAATCTGCTCCCCACTCAGATTGTCGGGGTATCCTCCCCCCCTAATCTTTTCGTGATGGTGACGAATGCCGGTTAAAATTCGCTCATCGCTGATACCCAGCTTCAAAGCAATCTCATGCCCTAGTGCAGGATGGTTTTTCATCTGCGTGAATTCATCGTCGGTCAGTTTACCATTTTTATTGATGATCTCGTAGTCGATCTTACTTTTACCAAGATCGTGTAAAATAGCCGCCATTCCGAGCACTTCTAACTCTTTTCCCGTGATCCCTAAGAAAGAACCTAAACTGAGCGTGTAGATACTGACATTGATGGAGTGGGTATGGGTATAATAGTCGTGTGCCGTAATCTTCATTAACGATTCGACAGCACTCGTGTCGTTAAGAATAATATCGATGAAATTGTTGACAACCGGCTGCGTATTTTCAACGTTTTTAAGCGATTCAGGATTACTGAACATAGCATCAATCGTTTCAGACGCTTTTTCATAAATTAAACGGGCCTTTTGCTCCGTCGGGATATCCGAGTTTCTTGCGATACTTTGAAGATGTTTATTGACATAAGATTGATATTGTTCTTCCTCGTCTTCACTGATATAAAGCATTTCAACTTCTCGAAGTTTTACTTTAGTATCCCCACTTACCGCACTGTCACTTTGTAAAAAAATGGTCATTGCATTTTTAGTCTCATTCGTCAAAAAAAGATTGAAATCGATTTGTGACCCTTCGGTAATGAGCCGCTTATCAATCCGTTTGTACTTTTTTTGCTTCATTTCAAACTCTTATCTGAAATTATCAAACACAAGCGGAGCTTCCCACTCCATAGCCTTGATGTGAGCCATAATTTTTTGAAGTTCATCTATCTGTTTAGACTTAATCCGAATATGTTCACCTTCAATAGCCACCGTCGCTTTTGTTTTCAGGTTTTTGATTTCGGCCTGAATTTTTTTTGCCTCTTTGGCATCGATGGTATCAACTATTTTATAGGTCGCTTTACGGCTCCCGCCGCTTGCATCCTCGGTTTTAAGTTCATTGAGTGCTTTAGAAGAGAGTCCCCGTTTGATAAGTTTAGCAACAACAATATCTTTAAGAGCGTCGAGTTTGTTATCACTGGAAGCCAAAAGAATTAGCTGCTTCTCTTTTTCGCGATAGTTGATTTCGTACGTGACCCCTTTAAAGTCATAACGTCCTATAACCTCTTTTTCGGCTTGGGAAATAGCGTCTTTAAACGCTTGAAGATCAATTTTTGCGGAGATATCGAGAGAGTGTTCAGATGCCATATGAAAGTCCTAACTGTTTTATAACATTAGTATAACACACTAAAACCTTAATGTTTTAAAAATCCCATCCCCCCAAATCAAAACCTCCTCCAAAATTCATCGTCGGATCAGGATACCCCAGCATAGCACTTTTAGTTCGTAGCATTCGGATATCTTGCATAGGTGCAATACCCTGTGGACACACGGGAACACAGGCTCCACACAGGGTACAGTCCCATATTCCATTGGTTTGAACTGTCGCCATTTTCCCATCACTCTTCTCTTCGCGTACATCATTCACATAGCGCCACACACGAGTGAGGGCAAAGGGACCGATGAATTCAGGATTTACGGCATAGACAGGGCATGCACTGTAACACGATCCGCACAGAATACAATCCGTTTGCGTCTCGATACGGCTCGCTTCCTCTTCGCTAACACATCCCTCACGCGAACCTTCACTCCAAGCGCTGGCGCGTAAATTAAAATACTCGATAGAAGATGTGTCCACCACCAAATCCCGAATTACGCGAGCATTTCGAATCGGTTCAATCACATCGCCATCACTGGGTTTGTATTCACACATCAACTGCTCACGTCCATTCACTCGGACGGCACAGCTGCCGCATACCCCGCTACGGCATCCATGAGAATAGGTTAACGACGGATCAATTTTTGTTTTGATGTGATTTAAAACACTCAAGAGGGTAATGTTTTCTATCTCGACGTTATAGACTTGTGATTCTTCACCGCGTAAAATAACTATTTCCATCAGTCACACCACTCCCGTTCATTCTCTTCATCATCAAAATCATCCTCTATATCTTCGTTCATTGTATAAAATCCGCGCATAGTACTCCATCCTCTTTCCATGTGATTGTGTGGGCTCCGAACATTCGGTCATTTCTCACGGGTGCGTCAAGTCGGTAATGTGCTCCGCGACTCTCAACACGGCTGATTGCACTCACGACAATGATCTCGGCTAATTCAACTTTATTACCAAACTCAATAAATTCGACCAAATTAGTGTTACACACTTTTGACTTATCGCGAGGCCCCATAAACGGCAGCTCTTTCTGCATCTGACGGATTGCGCCAAGCACCGCTTTAAGCCCCATATCATCACGTACTAACCCGACATTGTTATAGAAGATATTGGCGAGCATCTCCTGTTTTTGGTAAAAGTCTATCTGGTTAGTGAAATACATCACTCCGCGAACAAAGTTCGTATCTTTCGCTAACTGTGGGTTATCCGATGAGGGAATGGGATTTTTAGTCCCGTATTCAGCCGCTTTTGCTCCGCCGTGACGGCCGAAAACAACTAACTCAAGAAGTGAGTTCCCCCCTAAGCGGTTAGCTCCGTGGGTTTTATGATTTGCACATTCACCGACGGCAAACAACCCATTCACACTACTCATACAATCGGCATTAACCTCAATTCCCCCCATACTGTAATGGGCGGCAGGCTTGATCGGTATCAGTTCATGAACGGGATCAATCCCCTCGTAGAGTTGTGTCAATTTTCTCTCTTGAGGAAGCGTATGATTGATAAACGCTTCTCCCAAATGGCGGATGTCAAGATAAACAGTGCCACCCTTATCTATCTCATCGTGAATCGCACGAGCCACGATATCTCGTGGTGCGAGTTCGTCGGTAAACCGCTCATTCTCAGCGTTGAGAAGATATCCCCCCGCACCGCGAGCACTCTCGCTGATCAAAATCGAAGAACCCTTCAGTGCCGTCGGATGAAATTGTATAAACTCCATATCGGCGAGTTTCGCCCCTGCTCTTACTGCCGCCGCAAGTCCATCCCCCGTCGCTTGAACCGAGTTGGTGGAGTGTTTACCATAGAGGGCACCGTATCCGCCCGTAGCCAATATCACCGTATCGGCACGAATCTCTTCTACGTCACCGGTTTCGATATCTAAAAATGTCCCCCCTAACACACGGTTAGTCTCATGATCCACGATGAGGTTCAACAAGAATCGCCCGTTCTTAAACTCGATTCCCGCTTTGAGACACTGATCATACAGGGTATGAAGAAGTTTAAGTCCTGTATAGTCTTGCGCATAGCACGCACGCGGAGCACTCGCTCCTCCGAGCCGTCTGCGGGCAATCTCTCCGCCATCATCACGGCTAAAAGGCAATCCGATAGTGTTACACCATCGAATCGCTTCGGGAGCCCTCTCGCACATAAAGGTGATTTGCGATTCATCGCCTAATCCAGCAGAAGAGCGGAGAGTATCTTCTATATGGTTTTCGATTGCATCATCGGAACTTAAAACCGCGTTCATCCCCCCTTGCGCCATTGAGGTTTGGGAACGGGTCGGCAATGTTTTGGAAGCGACAATAACCTCAGCACCCTTTTCGTGTGCCGATAACGCACTCACCAATCCCGCACCGCCACTGCCGATTATCAATACTTTTGACATGCAAAACCTTTTTCATCACACTATCGTTTAAATGCAATCTTTATTCGTGCGGGATTGTAGCGAAAGGGATTTTAGGAGTTGCTCAACGCAATAAGCGAAAGAAAAAGTTTAAGAGAAAACCCCATTAAGGTTAAAGAAATGTAGCGTGCTATAAAATCAATTGCTATAGATAGGCCAGACCATCGGGACGGATACCGTTACGGAATTAAAATATTCTCATGGAGCCAAGAATGAAATGCTTCTCATTTACTGTACTCTTTTTTCTAACCACTCTTCTGTTTTTATCAGGATGTCAAAATCAAGACAAAACAACGTCAAAACCCACACCCACAAAGCCGTTTGCAGGACAATCGATCATTCTTATCGTCCCGACACTCGAAGCCAGACTCATACGTGGCCCGATTTTGGATGAAGTCGAAGCATTCGAAAAAAAAACCGGGGGGAAAGTTCGCGTTGTCACCCCAAGCTGGAATGAAACCATCGAGAAAATTGATCAATCGCTCACCGATCCAAATCTCAACTATGATATTTTTGTCGTTATTTCTATGTGGAACGGAACCCTTTTGGGGAACAACCATATCGAGCCAATCCCCGAATCGGTCAAAAAACAGATCGACTGGGAAGATATTCTCCCCATTTACCGCAATAGTGTCCTCTCGTGGAACAATAAAAGCTACGGCCTCCCGTATGATGGCGACTGTATCAATCTCTACTACCGGAAAGATCTTTTTGACGATCCGAAAAATCGCGCTGCTTTCCAGAATCGATACGGCTATCCGCTCACCCCTCCGAAAACATGGAAATCGTTTCGAGATGTAGCCCAGTTTTTCAACGGCTGGGATTGGGACAATGACGGAAAACCGGAATACGGGATGGCAGGATTGAGAGTTAAAAACGATATCTCTATGCTCCAATTTTTCGCTCAGGCCGCCGCGTATGCCAAACATCCTGACGATAAAGCCTATTATTTTGATCCGGAGACGATGAAGCCCCGCATCAACAATCCCGCGTTTGTCAAAGCATTAAAAGATTATATTGATTTCATGCAGTTCGGCCCTCCGGGGATGGCAAGCTTTGCGGGGCATGATGTCCGTAACGCTTTTGCATCGGGAGAGGTAGCCATGGCTATGGATTGGGCCGATATGGGAATCTTTGCCGCCAATTCACCGGTCTCCATCGTCAAAGATAACGTCGGTTATGCCCAGATACCGGGTTCGGACACCGTCTACAATGCCCGAAAATCCCAATGGGACAAACGCCCCAACAGTGTCTCATCTATCAGCGGAAACTGGATGTTTTTGGTCAATAAAGAGTCCAAAAACAAAGAACTGGCCTTTGCGTTTGCGGCGCATATGACCTCAAAAGAGATGACCAAAAAACTGACCGCAACAAACGGAACGGCTGTCAACCCCTCCCGCTATTCTCACTTTAACGATCCCGCTTCATGGAACAGCGCGGGATTTTCTACCCCTTCGGCTAAAGCGTATCTCGATGAGATCACCGTCTCGCTGAAGAATCCAAACGTCGTTTACGACATTACCATTCCCGGAGCCGGAGAGTATTATCAGGCTATTGATGAGTATGCATACAAAGCCCTTATGGGAGAAATGAAGCCCCAAGAAGCGATGAATAAAGCGGCGGAAAAATGGGAAAAAATCACCGATAAAATCGGGCGGGAAAAGCAAAGTTCTTTTTATAAGTCTTCGCTCAATTAGCTATGCAAAATACTTTGACTCTACGTAAAATTGCCAATCTCAGCCTCGTTACCATTTTGGGTGGTTCCATTGTCGTCGGAACCCTTTTGGTGCTGCTACTACGCGATTACGAACGGATTACGGAGGATAAGGAACTCAGTAAATCGGCGTACGAGTCTCTCTTCATCCTCAAATACGATACCGAACGATTACTGACGACATCGGATTTAGAACAGCAAAAACAAACTCTTCTTGAATCCCAAGAGGAATTTCAAAAACATTTTGCTGCACTAACTCCGAATATCCGAGAAAAAGAAGAGTGGATCGAATTTAAACACATCATCCTCAGCGAACTCGATCAAGTACGAAACGTCTTAGACAATGAACTATTTTCGAAGCAAAATATGATGGAAAAATCGCTTTTACGGCGACTCGGAGAGGGACTCAACGCCAATGAAAACAGTGCTTACTACATCAAAATCCGAGATTTAAATAACAAAATCGTCTATCTCAAGCAATATGAAGATTTTCTCCTTGATGAGCTTTATTCCTTCCAGTTTACCAAATCGCAGGAGGCAGAAAAGCATTTAAATAATGCCAAAATCATGCTTGTTTTGGTCATTATCGCAACGTTTGTATTGCTCGTCATTTTGGCCTATTTTGTCTCCCGAAGTATCAAGAAAGCAGAAAACAGCCTTTTAGCGACACAGGAGAATCTCAAAAATGCTCTAGCTTCACTCGAAGAAAAACAAATCATTTTGGTCAGACAAAGAGACATTTTGGATCACTCCGCACACTACGATTCCCTTACAAGCATCCCTAATCGACTTAATTTTGTGGAAAAACTCAACCACTATATTCTACTAAACCAGCCATTTGCCATCTGGTTCATCGATCTAGATCGCTTCAAAGAGATCAACGACTCTTTCGGCCACAGTATCGGAGACGGCGTTTTACAAGAGGTAGCGAAGCGTCTCGAAAATACGATAGGATCAGGGTCGGTTGCCCGCTTCGGCGGGGATGAATTTGCAATCATCGTGGAGCATGCACAGTCCAAAAACGATACGGAAGGGATTATCAAAGATTTTTTAGAGAGACTTGCCGATCCGATGAATGTAGGTGGATATGAAATTTTTATTACTTGCAGTGCGGGAGCAAGCTTTTTTCCGAACGATGCCCAAAGTGCCGAGGAACTGCTCCGAAATGCCGATTCGGCGATGTATCAGGCTAAAGAAGAGGGGAAAAATACCTATCAGTTTTATACACAGGAGATGACACAAAAGGTTTACGAGCGGCTTACACTGGAAAACAGCTTGCGCAAAGCTCTCACCAATCACGAATTCCTGCTCTATTATCAGCCGCAAGTTGATATGACTCTTGGAAAAATAATCGGCTTTGAGGCGCTGATACGGTGGAACAACCCGGAATTTGGGATTGTATCCCCTCTCAAATTTATCCCTATTGCCGAAGAGACGGGGCTTATTATCGAAATCGGTGAATGGGTGATTGAAGAGGCATCAAGACAAATAACGCAATGGAAAGACGAGGGACTCAATCCGGGCTACATTGCAGTCAATATTTCGGCCAAACAGCTGATTCACGGCAATTTGGAGAAAGTCGTCCCCGCAATCCTCAAAAAGCACGGTTGTCTTCATGAATGGATAGAGTTGGAACTCACGGAAAGTATTATCATGAACAATCCCGACTATTCTAAAAATATACTCATGCAACTCTCTGAAATGGGATTTAAATTGGCGATAGACGATTTCGGAACGGGATACTCATCACTCGCCTATCTAAAAAATTTGCCGATTAATAAATTAAAAATCGACAAATCATTTGTCGACAACCTCCCCGAAGATCAGGCGGATGGTGAAATTGTAAAATCGATCATCCACCTGTGCAAAGGGCTAAATCTCAACATTGTCGCCGAGGGAATC
>NZ_MIBU01000023.1:0-17025 GCF_001830725.1 Sulfuricurvum sp. RIFOXYD12_FULL_44_77 | reverse complement strand
CGAGGGATCCTGATAGCGGATACCGTTGATCAAAACCAATACTTTATTAGTATCCATACCGCGCACAAAAACTTCCTGTGTCGTTCCGACTCCGCCGTTAGAGGTGATACTTATTCCCGAAAGGGAGTTTAGCGCTTCTGAGAGCGTGGTGTAATGGTGTTCTTCAATCTCTTCGGCAGTGATAATGTCGACATTGGAGGTGATATTTTTGAGGGATTGTTCGGTTTTGGATGCCGATACTAAAATCGGATCGAAGGTGAGGTCTTTGGCCTCTAATGAGGCAACGAGGGTCGCACATGCGACAAAAGAGAAAGTCGGTTTAAACATAAGTGTCCTTGATTAATAATCGTAATAATGGATGAGAGTAGGACACTTTTAGGGGGTGAAACGGTGGAGTAGGTATGGATGGCATGGGTAGGGCAAATCCATGCAATACGGGTAATGTTTTGCATGAGACGGATCTCGGAAGCGTACGCTTGGATAGCGACAAGCGAAAAATATGTTTTACCGAAACCCTTTGGTGCACTCACCCGTTCGCCTCCATTTTATCTATGAGGCGAATTATATCAAGATTTCAGTTAGGACTTAAATTGACCCAATTGCGTATTCAAACTGGTAGCGGCATTGTAAAGCTCTGCCGTGATTTTAGAAATTTGTGTGATATCTTCCTGATTGCTCTGAGAAAGGTTGGACATCTCAGACACTTTATGGATAATTTCGTGAATTTTGTGTGCCATATTCTCTGCTTGTTGAACACTTTGATGGCTGGCATCGACATTCGAGCGGAGCGCATTCGACGCGGAATCGATTTTCAGATCGATCTCTTCGCTTCTCTCCGCAAGCCGTCCGATATTTTCACTGTTAGAATGCATCATATCCGATGAATCCGAGATCGACTGGATGACGATAGAGATGGTTGAATTGATTTCGGTCAAACTTTTTTGGGTCCGTTCGGCGAGTTTTCGAACCTCATCGGCAACAACGGCGAAGCCGCGTCCATGTTCACCGGCACGTGCCGCTTCGATCGCGGCATTGAGGGCGAGAAGATTGGTTTGATCGGCAATGTCAGAGATAATACTCAACACTCCGCTGACGCTTGCCGCATCGCTGGAGAGTTGAGCGAAACGGTCGCCAAGTTCATTAGACATCTGAGTGGTTTTATGTACTTCATTGGTAATGGCAGTAGCGATTTCACGGACGTGACTCAGTTCTGTTTCCGTTAAACGGCTATTCTCTAAGGTCACTTTTGCCATATTAACACTTTGCTCAAGTGTCGCACCGATTTCAGCGGCAGTCGTATTGGTGTTTTGGGCAATGGTATTGGTTTTTTCCGATTGAGCAGAGAGATTCGATGCCGCACTGTTCAACGTCGCGGTAGAGCCGACAGCCGAAGAGGTAATCTGCTTCGTATCGTTGATCGTGCTTTGGATTTTTTCAATAAATTGGTTGAGGTAAAGGCTTGCTATCCCGATCTCGTCATTTTTATTGAGGATCGGAAGACGTTTGGTCAAATCGCCGTTACCGTGGGCAAGATCGCTGGATACTTTATCAAGCTCTTCTATCGGATGGAGAATACTGGTTCCTGAAAAATAGTTGATCGCAACCAGCATCGCCGTCAGGACACTTCCCAACAGTAAAAACCATTTAAAAAAACTGGCTTGCAACTCATCAAAGTAATCGGCTTTATTGATCCCCGGAATAACCCACATGTCCCATGCCGGAATATAGCGGTACGCGGCAATTTTTTCCTGTCCCGTCGTAGCCGAAGTATACTCATAGACCCCACCCGCTTTATCGGAGCGGATATGGTCGATGTAGTCATGTCCCGATTTGTTTTTCCCCTCATCTTCAGCTTTCGGGTGAATCGTCATTACCCCTTCACTATTGATGAAATAGACATAACCGCTTTTACCGATTTTGATCTCTTTGATCTCATTTTTAAACCCCTCTTCTTCATACGCTTTAGGCTCTATCTTGGAAATGTAATTGACATTTTTTTCCAATACATCGGCAACCGTATTGAGGTCGCTGATCATAATCGTCTTAATCGAGCCTGTAGCAATGAAGTATGCTACAATGACACTTATAAGGATAGCACCTACGGCTGCCACAAGATTGACAATAAACTTAGATTTGATAGTGTTGAAGATATTCATTAATGTTGCCTAAATATTGGTGTTACCGAAATATACCCTATTGTAATTCTCTTTTTCTAAAGCGGAGGTAAAATTATGAGATTTTCTTATTTAAAACAGATTGTTGCGTATATGCAGCAATTAACCCACATTGTTGCGGCATACAGGGTTAACGACACTACACTCAAATTAGTTTTTAATCGTGAAAATAGCTGGAATTTTGAGATGGCACGGGGAAATTCGGCGATCACCGTCGGAGAGATTCCAACCCGCGGTAAAATGTATCAAGCCCCATTTGATGTATTGCTCGCAAAACGATTAAATCGCTCCTCCATTCAATCGATTACCCTCCATAACAACGATAAAATCATCCGCATTACCACCACGACAAGCGGCTCCTACAAATCGGAAACAACCGTTTTACAGCTCGAATTTACCGGTAAACACACCAATGTCATCCTTTTGGATAAAGAGGGGATCGTTCTAGAGGCATTGCGCCATATCGATGAGGATGTCTCAACCCGATGTGTCCGAGTGGGACAGAAATTGGGCGAAATTCCCAAGCCTCCTTATGAGCCTCAAGAGTACCCTCTGGAGGATGTACGCGGCTATTTAGAGGGGGAGTTTGCTCGCCGCAGCAATGATAAGCTTGAACAACTCAAAAATGAGAAAAAAACTCTACTGCAAAAACGGCTGCTCCAGCTTCAAAAACATCTAGCAGGACTCGATGAAGAAGGGGCCTTGATACAAGAATCTCAAGAGGCACAAAATGCGGGACATTTGGTATTAGCCAATCTGGATACCATAAAGCCCTATGACAAAATAGCGGAACTTCATAATTTTGACGGAACCCCGATTCAGTTGGAGCTTCCTACAGGATGCACCACCGCTTCCGGATGTGCAAACAGTTTTTTTAAGCGTTCCAAAAAAGCGAAACAAAAAGCACTCGGACTCCATCAAGAGCGGAGCAACCTTGAAGCCAAAATCCGACATCTTGAACTTTTTATCCAAACGGTAGCGGAAGCCTCAACTCCCGATGAAATAACCCTCCTCTTCCCCCCTAAATCAACTGCATCCAAACAAAAAAACAGCGATTCGATTGCCGAATTTTGGATTGAGGGGGTCAAAGTTTCGTTAGGAAAAAGTGAAAAAGGGAACATCGAACTCCTCCGCAATGCCAAAGCACGCGATATTTGGATGCATCTGAAAGACCGCCCCTCCGCCCATGTCATCATCTCGACCGACAAACAGCAGCTTCCCGAAAAGCTCCTCGAAGCCTCGGCAAAACTGTGTGTCGATTTCTCCGTATTTGAGAAAGGGAACTATTTGGTCGATTATACTCCCCGAAGAGAAGTGAAAATGGTGGAGGGGGCTAACGTCCTTTATACCAACTACAAGACGTTATCAATTCAAAAAGGGTAAATCTATGGCCATCGGTCCTATCGGTAATGCTATCTATGTTAATCAACAAATGGCGACGGTAGCAAGCGAAAAGAATGCCATTTTAAACCGATTTGAATTACAAGCGCTTGCAGCCTCGAGTGCGGCCCAAGAAGAGAAAAAAGAGATCGAAGAGGTACGCCCTACCGAAGAGAATCATGGCGTTGACCCCGATCGTGAGCATACCAAAGAGCAAGCCGAACAAGAGGAGAGGCGTTCTCCTCACGAAGAAAAAAAAGAGGAGAATGAAAAGCCCTCAAAACCGCTCCATCTTCTCGATATTAAAGTTTAGTCTGATATGCGATTCTAGGCTGATTTAGCATCTCTCGTATAATAAAATAAATGGTATAATTTTGAAATTTTAAAACCATTGGTTAATCACACTATGCAAACTGCAAAAAATTCAATCCAAGAGCGCGTTGTTACCGCCGTCTTTCTGGTTATCGGCGTCTTAATTGTCGGACTTATCAACAACTTTTGGCTCATGTGGAGTGTGATGGGGGTCATTTACCTTCTAGCCTTTCATGAAGCGACACGTTTATTTGGAATTAATAATAACTCTTTGTACGCTTATGCCGCTATTCTTTGGCTAGCCGCAGCACTTTACCCTTACGGTGAAGATCTATTTGTCATTGCCGGATTGATTTTCGCCGCAGCCGTTGCCTATACCCAAAATATCTCTCCTAAGAATTTCCTCCCGTTTATCTATCCGACGGCGGGTATGCTCTTTATGCTCAGCATGTACCAAGAGTACGGAATGGGAGCTATGTTATGGCTCCTTGTGGTCGTCGCAGCTGCTGATGTCGGTGCCTATGTCGTAGGGCGTAGTATCGGTAAAACCCCTTTCAGCGTCTCCAGCCCAAGCAAAACACGCGAAGGTGTCTACGGCGGTATCGCCGTGGCAACCGTTGCCGGTTTTTTTATCGGCATCACCATCGTTGATATTACCCAAGCGGTTATTATCTCTATGGCGGCGGCTATCGGTGCGGTATTCGGTGATTTGTTTGAGAGTTATCTCAAGCGCCAAGCGGGAGTCAAAGACAGCGGCTCTATCCTGCCGGGGCATGGCGGTGTTTTAGACCGAATCGACGGATATCTCTTTGCTTCCGTCATTATGCTCGTCCTCCTTCGAGGTCTTGTTTGATCCTACTGGGCTCTACAGGCTCCATCGGAGTCAACGCCCTCAATATCGCCGAACAATTTAATCTGAGCGTCGATACACTCGTTGCAGGGCGTAACATCGATCTTCTCAACCAACAAATCCTAAAACACTCTCCCAAACGTATTGTCGTGATGGATGAAGCCGATTGCTCCCGTGTCAATCATCCCCATGTCCGCTCCGGCGAAGCGGCAATCCTTGATGCGATTGAAGAGTCAAACTCACACCATGTCGTCAACGCTTTGGTCGGGTTTGCAGGGTTTCGCCCCACTCTCAAAGCGCTCGAATGCGGTAAAAAACTAGCCCTCGCCAACAAAGAGTCTTTGGTCGTCGGCGGTTCGTTCGTCGATACCTCCACTATTATCCCTATCGATTCGGAACATTTCGGATTGTGGTACCTCAACCAAACACCGCGCCCTCTCAGCCGTATGGTCATTACCGCCAGCGGCGGTGCATTTCGGGATTGGCCGCTGGAGAAACTCGCTTCTGCCACCCTCGAAGATGCCCTTAAACACCCCAACTGGTCGATGGGGCAAAAAATCACCATCGACAGCGCCTCTATGGTCAATAAACTCTTTGAACTCCTCGAAGCACGATGGCTTTTCGGTGAGGGGGAATACGATGCCCTTATCGAGACTAAATCGCTGATTCATGCTCTGATAGATTATAAAGACGGCTCAACAACCGCCCATTTTGCCCACGCCGATATGCGCCTCCCTATCGCGTATGCTCTCATGGGAAAAGTGGATACCCCGATTGTCGATCGAATTGATTTGACCCGTATCGGCGCCCTCGAATTTCGCCCCATTGAAAAAGAGCGTTATCCGATATGGGAGATCAAAAATGATCTTCTTCGTAACCCCCAAAAAGGTGTCATTGTCAATGCGGCAAACGAAGCGGCGATTGAGCGCTTTGTTGCCGGAGAGATCCGATTTGTCGATATCTCCACAATGATTTTACGTGCTTACGAGTCGTTTCACACGGCTCCCGAATCGGTAGAGGCTATATTTGCCCTTGATAGTGAGATACGCGCATTCATACGAGGTTTGTCATGAAACTCTTGATGCTACACGGATGGGGCGGAAGCGACGATCCCCATTGGCAGGCGTGGCTCGCGGGTGAAGTTGCCAAAGATTACGGCACGGTTGCATTTCCGCTCCTTGACAACCCCCATTTCCCGAGTAAAAACCGTTGGATGAAACAGATCAAAGCCCTCTTACGCGATTTTCAACCCGATGTCGTTATCTGCCATTCTCTTGCCAATATTCTCTGGTTTCATTTATGTAATGAGGGAGAAATAGCACCCGTCAAACGACTCCTTTTGGTTGCACCGCCCCATTTAACCTGCGAAATCGAAACCCTTAAAACCTTTTTTCCTCTCGAAGCACCTAAAAATCTTTTTGCCGATGAGGTATTGTTGGTCACATCAACAAATGATCCCTATATGAGTATAGAAGAGGCATCTGATCTTCAAAAAGCGCTCGGAGTAGAGATGAAAGTGATCGAAAACGGCGGACATATCAATACCGCTTCGGGATTCGGAGAATGGCCGTGGGTCAAAGAGTGGGTAATGCAATGATCCTCAGTATCGAAAGCTCATGTGATGACAGCTCAATCGCTATTACGGAAATTGCTACCAAAAAACTGATCTATCATAAGAAAATTTCCCAAGAGTTAGAACACTCACAATACGGCGGCGTTGTCCCTGAACTCGCCAGCCGTTTGCACGCCGAAGCATTACCCCGTATTTTAGCGGAGTGCGCGCCGTGGTTCGATCAGCTCAAAGCGATTGCCGTAACCAACGAACCGGGGTTAGGAGTGACGCTGATAGAGGGGGTTACGATGGCAAAAGCACTGAGTATTTCCCTCTCTCTTCCTATCTTGCCTATTAATCATCTAAAAGGGCATATCTATTCACTCTTTATCGAGAAAGAGGCTCTCCTGCCTATCACCGTCTTACTGGTTTCGGGAGGACATACCCAACTCATAGAGGTAACATCCTATTCTCAGATGGAAACCGTAGCGACGACGATGGATGACAGTTACGGAGAGAGTTTTGATAAGGTAGCTAAAATGATGGCACTAGGATACCCTGGAGGGCCTCTGATCGAAAAACTCGCCGTAACCGGTGATCCGGCTCGATTTACCTTCACCGTTCCTCTATGGCAATCTCCGTTGATCGCGTTTAGCTATTCGGGACTTAAAAATCAGGTACGTCTAGCCGTAGAGGCCAATGATCCCTCAACTTATCCCGATATTGCGAGCGCATTTCAGAAAACGGCGACGGAACATTTGATACAAAAGCTCAAAAAATATTTTAAATCTACCCCTCCTAAGCGTTTCGCCATCGTAGGCGGTGCGAGTGCCAACCTCTATTTGCGAGAACGTGTTGGTGAACTATTACGACCGTATAAAGCCCCTCTTTTTCTTTCTGATTTACAATACTGTTCCGATAATGCCGCTATGATCGGACGAGCAGCGATCGAAGCGTACTCCTTAGACGAGGGACGATCTTATTCTGATATTCCAATAAATCCTCGCTGTAAACTGTAATAAACCTTAAGCCAAAACACCTCTTCTATAATTCAGAGATAAATTATCCGATTTAAGTACAATTTCCGTACCAAACAAAAAAACAGGAGCTTTAAATGGCAACGACTAAATTCAAAGGTACAGATGTAGAGCTTTTAGGAAACACAGTAAATGTAGGTGATAAAGCACCTGAAATTACAGTAGTTAACTCAGCAGGTCTTGGCGATGTAAAAGTGGGCGGAGCACAAGGTAAAAAACAACTTATCATCGTTGTTCCTTCACTCGACACAGGTGTATGTGCAACTGAAACACGTAACTTCAATGCAAAAGCTGCTGGTCTTAAAGACGTTATCACTACCATTGTATCACTTGATCTTCCATTCGCTGCAGGGCGTTTTTGCCAAGCTGAGGGGATCGATAATTTGACAGTATGTTCAGATTTCCGTAACAAAGATTTCGCAAACGCATACGGTGTATTGCTTGGAGGTTCTGTTCTTGCAGGTGTAACATGCCGCGCGATCTTCGTAGTAAATGAAGAGGGAATCGTTACCTATAAAGAGATCGTTCCTGAAATCACAGAAGAACCAAACTACGAAGCTGCTTTGGCTGCTGTAGCGTAAGTTCACCTTCTCTCCCACGGGAGAGAAACCTCTTTTTCACTCATCATGTACTTTTAATCTTACTTACACGTAATACTTATCAAGCCGCCCGCATTTTTCAATGTATAGCTGTAACGCCCATCAAGAGTAACAGTAGCACGGGCAAATTCTCCATGATTTCCTAACGTTACATCCACATAGGGGGCAGCATTCAATACTTTTTTTTCAGATTTAAACGAACCGACATGTTTAAAATCGAGGACAATTCGGTTGGGATCACTTAAGACAAAGTGGCGCACCAAGGAATCTGATGTTTTTACACTCAGACTTTTCCCTTTTGAATAAAATTGTACAAATCCAAAATTAGCGACAGACGAATTGTTTGATACGACAGAGTGCGAGGACTTTCCCCCTTGCGTAAGGAGAAGAGGACGGTGCCAATCGACACTCTGATCCACCTCTATTTTTCTCTCTTCGATACTTCCATCCAGATTTTGAATACTCAGCGTTACCTCTTTTAATACCCGGGCATTATCGGGCAACGTGTAGCTGATGGTTCCCATTTGCGGTCGTGCATCCGGTATATTTGAGGTTACTTTTTGCTTTTTTGATTCATCAAGGGGAAAAAAAGGATTTTCTCGCGCGAAAAGGGGAGAGAGGAGTAAAAACGAGAGGCAAATCGAGTATTTCATAAATCTCCCATCACTATTGTGAATCAGCATCAAGCTCTTTGAGCTCAAAATACTGTTTTTGCAAAGAGGCATTTTCAGCTTTAAGCCGCTCAATGTCTTCGCTGAGATAGTCTTGATGCTCTTCAAGCTCTAAGAGAACACTCAAAGAGTTGTCCCCGAAAAATATGAAGCCCATATAAACACCCACACTCAATACAATACTTGCCGCCACTAAAAACTTCTGGGTCGATAAGCCAAAATAGCGTTCGCTTAGGCTCTCTCCCTCTTCGTGAAGCAGCAAATGTTGATCATCTTGATGCATTAGTTAAAGAGCGCGCTCCCCAAATACTCGCCGTACATAACTTCCGTTTCAATCTCTAGCAAACGGTTGTATTTAGCGGTACGCTCACCCCGAGCGGTTGAGCCGGTTTTGATTTCACCACAGTTTAGGGCAACCGCAAAATCAGCGATAAACGCATCTTCACTCTCGCCGGAGCGGTGAGACATAACGCATTTGTATCCATTTCGTTGAGCGAGTCGGACGGTAAGCATCGTTTCCGATACAGAACCGATTTGGTTCGGTTTGATCAGAATCGAGTTAGCGATCCCTTTTTCAATCCCCTCAGCCAAGATGTTAGCGTTGGTTACGAATAAATCGTCTCCGACAAGCTGAACTTTAGAGCCTAAACGTTCTGTCAAAATTTTCCATCCCGCCCAGTCATCTTCACTCAATCCGTCTTCGATAGAGACAATAGGGTATTTAGCGCAAAGATCGGCGTAATAATCAACCAATTGCTCAGAGGTAACGGTTCGGTTTTCAGAGTCAAGTCTGTATCCACCATCGGTAACAAGCTCAGATGCGGCAACATCGAGGGCGATAGCAATTTGTTCACCCGCTTTATATCCCGCTTTAGCAATCGCTTCCATAATGACTTGAATCGGCTCTTCGTTAGAGCTCAAATCGGGTGCGAAACCGCCTTCGTCACCGAGAGCCGTGTTAGCACCGCGATTTTTGAGGATTGATTTTAAGTTATGATACACCTCAGCAGATGCGCGAAGTCCCTCAGAAAAGTCGTTGAATCCAATCGGCATAATCATATACTCTTGGAAATCAACACTGTTGTCCGCATGACTTCCGCCGTTAATGATGTTGAGCATCGGAACCGGAAGAACCATCGCATTGGCACCGCCGAGATAACGATAAAGTGGAATGCCGAGACTTTTTGCCGCAGCACGCGCAACCGCCATAGAAACACCTAAAACGGCATTTGCTCCGAGATTACCGTAATTTTCAGTGCCGTCGAGTTCTTTCATCACCGCATCGACCATCGCTTGGTTAAACGGACTAAGCCCCATCACGGCATCAGCAATCTCACTATTGACGTTCTCAACCGCTTTAAGAACCCCTTTACCCATATAGCGTGCATCACCGTCTCGTAATTCGAGTGCTTCACGCTTACCGGTACTTGCTCCGCTTGGTACGATAGCGCTTTCGCGGGTTCCATCACTCAACTGTACTGTTGCTTTTACGGTTGGATTTCCACGGGAATCCATTACCTCGATTGCACTTACTTCATCAATAAAAATCATTCATCTACCTCACTTATATCAGATTCATCCATAGCTATAATGCCAGACACACCCATAGCCGCTTTAATTTTTTCTTCGACTTTGCGAGCCAATTCGGGCTCATCTTTAAATTTTTGTTTGACGTTTTCACGCCCTTGTCCCAGTTTTGTATCCTCGAAACTGAACCATGCACCGCTTTTGTCAATGATATCCAACTTGACACCGTAATCGACTAATTCACCCTCTTTCGAGATCCCCTCACCGAACATAATATCAAATTCTGCTTGACGAAACGGCGGTGCTACTTTATTTTTAATAACTTTAGCCTTCACACGATTACCGATTTGGCTCTCCCCTTGTTTAAGGGTAGCAATTTTACGAACATCGATACGAACCGATGCATAAAATTTTAGCGCATTTCCGCCGGTAGTCGTCTCGGGTGAGCCGTACCCCATCGTTCCGATTTTCATACGAATCTGATTGATAAAAATAATCGTACAGTTCATTTTATGCATGATACCGGTGAGTTTACGAAGTGCTTTTGACATCAAACGTGCTTGAACGCCTACTTGCTGATCGTTCATCTCCCCTTCAATCTCTACTTTCGGAGTCAATGCCGCAACCGAATCAATGACGATTAAATCTACTGCACCGCTTCGGACGATCGTTTCAACGATGTCGAGTGCTTGCTCGCCGTAATCGGGCTGAGATACAAGGAGATTTTCGACGTCTACTCCGAGATTTTTAGCATATCCGATATCAAGGGCGTGTTCCGCATCGATAAACGCACAAATACCGCCGTTTTTTTGGCACTCCGCTGTAATTTGCAAACTAAGTGTCGTTTTCCCTGAGCTCTCAGGTCCATAAATTTCGATCACGCGTCCTTCGGGTACGCCGCCGATTCCGAGGGCTAAATCCAAGCCGATAGAACCGGTACTGATTGCGTTGATCGGTTCAATTTCTTTATCCCCGAGACGCATCAACGTCCCTTTTCCGAACGTTTTATCGATTTGTTTCATCGCAAGTTCAAGCGATTTAAGTTTGTTTGGATCCATCATGCTGTGCTCTCCTGAGACTAATATGTTTTAAAATTACGTCATAATATGACAATTTGAAATATATTTATAAAATATGACAAATTGCAATATTAATAATTCGCATTCTGGAATAGAGATATTTTAGCGTTATTTGGTTAAAATTTAATTGATATGCAGTTCTGAACAGGATTTTAAGTGAAAAAAATGGTGATAGCCCACTCCCCCGATGCCGACGATATTTTTATGTACTATGCCATCAAATTCGGTTGGGTTGGAAAAGAGAATATCCAGTTCGACAATATAGCCCTCGACATAGAGACCCTCAACACCGAAGCCCTCAAAGGAACCTATGACATTACCGCGATCAGTTTCGGTCTCTACCCCCACATTAGAGCCGATTATGCCCTTTTGCGTACAGCGGTAAGTTTTGGACAGGGGTACGGCCCCAAGTTGATCCGCAAAAAAGAGACCGTTCTTAAAAAACGGTTCAAAGTGGCCCTCAGCGGGAAATATACGACCAATGCGCTCCTCTTTCGTATCGCCTATCCCGATGCCAAAATCGTTTATATGAATTTTTTAGAGATTGAACAAGCCGTTTTAGACGGCATCGTTGATGCGGGTGTTCTGATCCATGAATCGATCTTAGGGTATAACGATTCTTTAGAGGTTGAGCGTGAGATGTGGGATATTTGGTGTGAGCTCAGCGGAGGAGATCTCCCTTTGCCGCTTGGTGGTATGGCGATTCGCCGATCACTCCCGATCACTTCAGCGATCGAATACGAAAACCTTTTAACCAAAGCGGTTCAAATAGCGCGGGATCACAAAGAAAACCTCTCCAAAATGTTAATGGAGCGTAATCTTGTCCGTATCGACGGAGAGACTTTGGAGAAATATCTCGAGCTTTACGCGAACGATGAATCGATTACTTTGAATGAAACGCAATACAAAGCGATTGAACTTTTATTTGATCTTGGTTACAAACACGGCTTTTTTGACGCGGCCATTGATCCAAGAGAGTTTATGATTCCTCTCGAATACACTGAATTGAGGTACTCGTAGCCATGATGCAAGAAGAACTTATAGGGCTGGGGATCGAGACATTTAAAATTGCTCTTATTCTATCATTGCCCGCACTTCTGGTCGGGATGTTTCTGGGCCTTGCTGTCAGTATCTTTCAAGCAACCACTCAGATCAATGAGATGACCCTCAGCTTTATCCCAAAAATCATCGGTATCGTCGTCGTTATTATCCTCACCATGCCATGGATGATGAATGAGATGCAGGACTTTACAATCCGAATGTTTAACTTGATCCCTACTTTTATGCAGTAATATTCGCAAGGAAAATATATGACCATTAAAGATGCAATACTACAAGCATTAGAAAATTTTAACAAACCAGTTACCTCTAATGAAGTTAGTAAATTTATTCAAACACACAATCTATATGAATTTAGTGGACTTACTCCTGATGCAACTATTTCAGCACTTTTGGGAGATTTTATCCGTAAAAATGATAGCCGAGTTGGGCGATCTAAGCAAGGACGAACTCACTACTTATACTATCTCACAAAAAATAAAAATGATGATACTTTAATATCTTATGCAGAGCCTGTAACCAATAACGATGTGAAAAAAGTAAAGGTAGATTTCCAAGAGAGAGATCTTCACAAGTTATTTGTAAGTTATTTAAAAAGTAAAGATATTTACTCAAAGACAATTTTTCATGAAGAATCAAAAAATAGTAAAGACGACCATCAAAAATGGATACACCCCGACATAATAGGTGTTAAGTTTGTTCATCTTAAAAATGATACAAGTATAAAATTACTCAAAACACTTGAAAAAAAAGATTCATGCGAATTTATCTCTTATGAATTGAAAAAAGAGATTAGAAGTGATTATGATCTTAAAAAGTCTTACTTTCAAGCAGTTTCAAATTCAAGTTGGGCAAATAGCGGTTATTTAGTTGCTTTCGAAATAGATACAAAAATTTATAACGAAATGGAACGCCTTAATAAAGCCTTTGGAATAGGTGTAATTAAGCTTCAATCCAATCCTTTTGAAAGTCAGATAATATTTCCTTCTTCCTATCGAGAATTGGATTATCAAACAATAGATAAGTTATGTCATATAAACAATGATTATCGAAAGTTTATTGATCAGGTTGAAAAAATACTTAATGCTGACGATCGATATTTATCTTCGTCAGAACAAGAGTTAGAAAAGTTGTGTGATATATGTTTAGAGCATGACTCAGATATCGAAGAGTATTGTGTATTGAAAAATATCCCTTATGACAAAGTGATAAATATTTCATAATGAAATATTTATTACTATCAAATACAAAATGCCCTTATACTTTAGCCATTAAAAGGAAATCCAATGGCTAAAAGTAAACAATATACAAAGCAGGAAACGCAGAATAATGTTTTTGAGCATTCACAGGCAAAATTAGATTTTTATCGAAGTTATCTTTGGCGATATTTGACCATATTGTTAAGTGATGCATACACGACTAAAATAAATATTTTTGATGTTTTTTGTGGCGTTGGTGTTTATGATAATGGTGGTAAAGGAAGCCCAATTATTGCAATGGACGCAATAAAAGAGATGAATGAAAAGTTCCCAACAAAACAAGTAACATTAACAATCAATGATCTTGATAAAGCAAGAGTTGATTTTGTAAGTACCTATATAAGTGAACATTATCGTATCCAGAGAGATGTTTTAAAAAGTCATAATATAGATGCTTCTGATATGCTAAAGGCTGTAATTTTACACATAGCAAAAACAACATCAGAAGAAAAAAACTTAGTTTTCATTGATCCCTATGGTTATAAAGAAATCTATAAAAAAGATATTTTAGACATAATGAATGCAGGAAAAAGTGAAATTATTTTATTTTTACCAATTTCAAATATGTACCGTTTTTCAAAAGTTGCTTTAACTGATGAAAAAAATGCTTCCTATGCACATTTACAAAGATTTATTGCTGACTTTTTTGAAGATAAAAGTCATCCAATACTTGATGGTAATTTTGAACACCAGTTAGAATATATTAAATTTATAAAAGATGCTTTATCTTTTAATAATAAATATTATACAGCTAGCTATACAATTCAAAGAGATACTAAAAATTATTATGCGTTATTTTTTCTTACAAGTCATATATATGGATTACACCAAATTGTTGATACAAAATGGAAACTTGATGAAAATGCAGGGCAAGGATTTTCAAAAATACAAGAAAAACACTTATTTAGTGATGATTTTGATACAGATAGGCAAGAAAAATATTTTTTAAATTTTGAAAATTCTTTAAAAATATTTTTGGATGAGTATAAATCTAATAAGCAAATATACGAATTTACTCTCAAAGAAGGCTTTCAACCAAAACATGCCAATATGATTTTGGAAAAGATCAAAGGATTACTGATATTTGAAAATAATTATAAACCAAAAGCAAGATACTATTTATTAGGGTTTAAGTATTGGAAAGAACAAGAAATACGATATAGGGTAAAAATAAAATGAGCCAAAAAACTAAGATAGAATGGACAGAAAGTACATGGAACCCAATAAGTGGATGTACTAAAATAAGCCGTGGTTGCGATAACTGTTACGCTGAAAAAATGGCATTCAGACTGCAAGCAATGGGGACAAAGGGCTATGAAAATGCTTTTGAAGTAACATTACACCCCGAAGCTCTAACCAAACCTCTTAAACTTAAAAAGCCTCAAATGATTTTTGTTAACTCAATGAGTGATATTTTTCACGATAAAGTACCCGATGAGTTTATTTTCGAGATTTTTGAGATTATGAATAAGGCGCATTGGCATACTTTTCAAGTCTTAACCAAAAGACCAAAACGACTTGAAGCTCTTAATGATAAACTAAAATGGGCAGATAATATCTGGATGGGTGTAAGCATAGAATCCAATGATTATATTAAGCGAGCGGACTATTTACGTGGATGCGATGCAAAAACAAAATTTTTATCCATAGAGCCTTTGATCGGATCAGTTGATAAGCTGGATTATACAGGATTGAATTGGGTAATCGTTGGGGGAGAAAGTGGCTTTGGTGCGCGTGAAATGAAAAAAGAATGGGTGGTAGATGTTCAAGAAAAATGTACACATCTTCATATTCCATTCTTTTTCAAGCAATGGGGTGGAGTAAATAAAAAAGCGGCTGGACGTCAATTAGATGGGAAAATATATGATGAATTGCCGAAAATTCATGAAAATAATCTTTTTAAAAATGTCTCGTAAGTCAGCAGTAAAATAATGACCACTAAAACTATCGATTTTTCTAAATTCAGCTCCATCCGTATCGGGCCTGTTGTGGAGGTCGCTTTGATCGAAAATGACGTTGTTCCCGAGGGGTGTACAATCCTCGGTGCCGCAAACAATGTCCTCATCTCCCCTACACCTCCGCCGCTCATGATCCTCTCCAAAGAGTATGACTTTATCCGCCTCGAAGACGATGGCCTCCATATCGGTGCCGCCACACCGGGGGGACGTGTTGTTTCCTTTTGCAAAAAGAACGATATCGCCCATTTTGAATATCTCTCGAAACTTCCCGGCACCCTCGGCGGGATGCTGAAAATGAATGCGGGACTCAAAGAGTTTGAGATTTTTAACCACCTCATCGCCATCCGCACCCAAAGTGGCTGGAAACAAAAAAGTGAGATCGAGTACGGCTATCGTAAAACCTCTATCAATGAGGTCGTTTTTGAAGCCGTATTTGAAGCGGAAAAAGGGTACTCACTTGAGAGGTACGAGATGTTTAATCAGATGCGTTCCAATCAACCCAATGATCCAAGTGCCGGAAGCTGTTTTAAAAATCCTCCGGGAGATTATGCAGGGCGTCTCATTGAAGCGGTGGGTTTAAAAGGTAAGCGTATCGGGGCGATGACCTTTAGTGACGTCCATGCCAATTTTCTCGTCAATACAGGTGGCGGAACCTATGCGGATGCGTTAAACCTCATAAATGAAGCTCAAACACGGGTAAAAAATGAATTCAATATTGAATTGCACTGTGAAATCGTCCTCATCAACAAAACAATATGACGATGAAATAATCTTTTCTATTGACTTTAGACGTCACATTTTGATAAAATGACGATGAAATTAAAAAATAAAAAGGATTTAATCATACAATGACAGTAAGTTATATCCGCCCTGACAAAGACTTTGACGGTGTTTATGAGCAGTTAAAACTGATCAACGGATATGCCGATCAAAAAGGGATTATGATTGATGAAGAGATGGTGGATCAAACCTCTCAAAACAAACGGATTGTAGATCGTCAGGAAGTGGTTCGGTTTTTTCGTTCCCTTGATGGCGATACGTTAATTGTTTATGACACTTGGACATTGAGCAGCTGTATCGAAGATGTTGTGCAAATGTTTAGCTGCCTTCTTAAAAATAATAATACGATCCATTTTGTCAAACCTGGCGTAATAATCGACCGGAAAAGTGATACAATGGTCGTTCTAGGTCTTATTGATCAGCTCCGTCAGGTAATACAAGATGATGCGAAAAAAGGGATTGGACGTCCGCGCGGCTCCAAATCGTCCTCTAAATTCGATATTCACTTAGAAAAAATTATCGATTTATTAAAGAAACGGCGTAGTGTAAGCGAGATTGCTCGTGTTTTAGGGGTGAGCCGAAGCTCGCTGAAAGACTATATAGAATCACGTGAGCTAAAAGAGGTAGTAAGCGGCATCATCGGTATCGGAGATGATGCCGATGCGGAAGCAACGGTGATCGGAACGATTCGGTGTCCGATCGATGTATCAAGTATGAGGGAGAACGTATGAGTAATGAATCAACCCCTAAGGGGAAAGAGTATTTGTCGGGGTGGACCCCGTGGCGTA
>NZ_MIBU01000022.1:0-11460 GCF_001830725.1 Sulfuricurvum sp. RIFOXYD12_FULL_44_77 | reverse complement strand
TAAAGAGCATCACTTCGATATTACCGTGGAAGTCCATCAGACTGACAAGCCCGAACATAGACCCTTTTTTCGACATCTTTTTCGTGATCGATTCGACTTTACCGATAAAGATGGCAGTGGAACCGTCCTCGATGTTTTCCACTTCCGATGATAGGGTATAGTTGATCGCGTCGATCTGATCGCGGAAGTTATCGAGGGGGTGACCGGAGACGTAGAAGCCGAGAGTATCTTTTTCAAAATCTAAAAGTGCTTTGAGGTCGTACTCCTCCATGTTTTTGAGGTTGAGTTCAACGGCGGTTACCTCTTCATCATCCCCGAAAAGGCTAAATTGCGCATCTTTTTTAAGGGATGATCCTTTTTTAGCCGTTTCCACGAGGGTTTCGACCTGCTCAATCAACGCACGACGGGAGTATCCGAAATGATCCAGCCCCCCCGCTTTGATGATGCACTCGATCACTTTTTTGTTCACTTTTTGAGGTTCGATACGGTTGATGAAGTCTTGGATATCTTTGAACTCCCCCTCGCTCCGCGCTTCTAGGATCGACTCGACCGCCGCTTCTCCGACCCCTTTGATTGCCCCGAGACCGAAGAGAATTTGATCCTGATCGTCTTTGGTAATCGCGGAGAATTCGAGCTGTGAGTGGTTGATGTCGGGAGCGCCGAGGAAGATTTTCATCCGTTTGGCTTCGTCGATGTATTTGACGACTTTGTCGGTGTTGTCTTTTTCCGAGGTAAGGAGTGCCGCCATAAACTCTTGCGGGTAATACGTCTTGAGCCACGCCGTCTGAAAGGTGACCATCGCGTACGCCGCCGAGTGGGATTTATTGAACCCGTATCCGGCAAATTTTTCGATCAAGTCGAAGAGTTCGGAGGCTTTTTGGTAGTCTAGCCCCTGTTTTTGCGCCCCTTCACTAAACTCACGATTGTATTTTTGCATCTCTTCGAGTTTCTTTTTCCCCATCGCACGACGAACGATGTCTGCACCGCCGAGACTCATCCCCCCGATGGTTTGGACGATCTGCATAACCTGCTCTTGGTAAACGATGACCCCGTAGGTCGGTTTTAGGATCGGCTCCAGTGCGGCGAATACGTACGTGATCGCCTGACGACCGTGTTTACGCTCGATAAAGTCATCCAACATCCCCGATTCCATCGGTCCCGGACGATAGAGGGCGAGTACCGCAATCAAGTCCTCGAATACGCTGGGTTTGAGCCGTTTGTTCAAATCCTGCATCCCCGAACTCTCGATTTGGAACATCCCGATCGTGTCACCGCTTTGGATAATCTCGTACACTTTCGGATCGTTCTCATCGATTTTATGCCAGTTCACCTCGACGTCGTACCGTTTTTTGATCAGTTTGATCGCGTTGTCGATAACGTCGAGGGTTTTGAGTCCCAAGAAGTCGAATTTGATCAGGTCGATGTCTTCGAGATAGTTGAGGGAGTACTGGGTAACAAACGTCTCCTCCCCCGAGGGTTTGTAGATCGGGGTTTTCTTCCAAAGAGGTTCATTCGAGATAACGACTCCCGCCGCGTGCATCCCCGCGTTGCGTTTAAGACCCTCTAATTTTTTACTAAATTCCCATACCCTAGCTATCTGAGGATCGCTATCGATCAGTTCAGCAATCTTCGGCTCTTTTTGGAACGCTCCGGGTTTGAACTCTCCCCCTTTGGTTTTGCCGTTGAGGGTGATTCCCAGCTCATCGGGGATCAGTTTCGCCATCATATCGGCTTGGGAGAGAGGCATCTCCAAAACACGCGCAACGTCGCGGATAACCCCTTTGGCGAGAAGCGAACCGAAGGTAATGATCTGAGCCACCTGCTCCCGCCCGTATTTGCGTACGACGTAGTCGATGATCTCACCGCGACGTGCTTGCATAAAGTCCATATCGATATCGGGCATCGATACCCGTTCCGGATTGAGAAAACGCTCAAAAAGGAGGTCGTATTTCATCGGATCAATGTCGGTGATCTCAAGACTATAGGCGACAAGGCTTCCCGCCGCCGATCCACGCCCAGGTCCTACGGCGATCCCCATCCGTTTTGCTTCACGGACGAAATCCCAAACGATAAGCATATAGCCGGGAAATTTCATCTGGTTGATCACCTGCATCTCGAACTCTAGCCGCTCACGATATTCGGTATGACGTTCAGCTGGGACATGTTCGAGGCGTAATTCCAAACCGATTCGGCAACGGTGGATAAAGTACTCCGAATCCTCTTCGATATTCAGCCCCTCTTCGAGAGCGTATTCGGTCGTAAATTTAAAATTCGGCGGTGTCGGGTTTCCGAGTTTCAGTTCCAACTGGCACTTATCGACAATCTCTTGGGTGTTATAGAGCGCTTCGGGGATATCGGCAAACAATCGTGCCATCTGCTCGGGAGATTTGATATAAAACTCATGGACGGAGTGGCGCATTCGCTTGGGGTCATCGTAAAGTTTATTCATCCCGATACACATAAACGCTTCGTGATACTGAGCATCACCCGCATAGGTGTAGTGGGTGTCGTTGGTAGCGATGAGTTTGATCTTCGTCTCTTGGGAAATACGAATTACCTGCTCGTCGATAAAAAGCTGATCGGCAATCCCGTGGCGCATGATCTCCATGTAAAAATCATCCCCGAAAATCTCTTTATACTCCAACGCAATCCGTTTCGCCTCATCGTATCCTAACGCCCCGTTTTTGACGTTACGCTCGCTGTTGGTATTGAGATGCCAATTCACCTCCCCTTGCAAACACGCCGAAGTACAAATGATCCCCTCACAGTTCTCGCGAAGGAGCTGTTTGTTGATACGGGGAAAGTAGTAAAAGCCGTTGATATAGGCTTGGGAAGAGAGGTACATGAGGTTTTTATAACCCGCTTCGTTTTTGGCAAACAAACAAACGTGAAAACGTTGTTTGATCGTTTTATCCCCTAAATCTTCGCCGTTATGGATGTACGCTTCCATCCCGATGATCGGTTTAAGCCCCGCTCCGCGCATCTGCTGATAAAAATCGATCGCCCCGAACATATTCCCGTGATCGCTCATCGCGACCGAGGTCATCCCCAGTTCTTTAACCCGAGAGGCTAACGCGGATATTTTGTTTGCACCATCAAGTAAAGAGTATTCAGTATGGAGATGAAGATGGGTAAACGGGGGAACTGTGCTCATAAAAAAATGCCTTGAAAAAAAGTAAAAAGATTATAGTCTATGCGGAATTAATATCTGATTTAACAATTGGAAATGCTATAATCACACTATCACGCACAATGAGGTTCAACATGATCGCGCTTAATACCCATCAGCTATTAGCCGAAGTGGATTCAATGCCTATCGATCTCAAAACAAAACTTATTGAGAAATTGTTAAATAGCCTTAATCCACCACATCACGATGTAGAAGCGTTGTGGAAACAAGAGATCGATTCCCGCGTCGCATCCATCGAAAAAGGGTCTGTGAACCTCATCGACGGAAACGACGTTTTTCGAAAAATAAAAGCCCGTTTTGAGCAATGAATTTTCGATTTCATCCCGACGCGGAAATCGAGTTTAACCACGCCATTGATTATTATGAAGAGTGCCAAAACCATCTAGGTTTGGAATTTGCCAAAGAGGTTTACGCTACCATCCACCGCATTATCGATTTTCCCCACGCTTGGCAACCTATGACGGCTAAAACACGGCGATGTCTAACGAATCGCTTCCCTTTCGGTGTCGTCTACCAAAACGTTAATAATGAAATTATCATCATTGCACTCATGCACCAAAATCAAAAACCGTTTTATTGGAAAAATCGCTCTTAAGTTTTATACCCGTTTAGAGAGCAACCGATTCAGTCCGTCCGCAAACGCCCTTACCGTCTTTTCCCCGATAGCACTCGGGCCACCCGTGATCTCACCGTTATTACGTAGTTCTTCCATAAGATTACGCATCGCGAGGAGATGTTTGATGTTGTTTTCATCATAAATCGTTCCGCGCGGATCAAGCCCTACAGCCCCTTTTGTCACGATTCGATCCGCCAGAGGAATATCCGCCGTTATGACAATATCACACGCTTCACACAACTCGGTGATACGGTGATCGGCTTCATCGGGGCCTTGTGCCACAACTTCCATTGATACATAAGCGACATCGGGAGTAGCGATTCGTTTATTGGCTATAAAAATGGTAGTGATATGACGCTTTAAGACGGCACGAAGGAGAATTTCTTTGAGTGCATTAGGGAATGCATCGGCATCGACAAGTATTTTCATGGGCGTTATTTTACCTATATATTCAACTAAACACATTCAAAATGTTAGAAACGGAAACGAAAATGTTAGAGAGAAATTCAATATAATTATAAAACACATTTTTCTACAAATATAGATTCGATAAGGGGGTGAAACGATGGTCATTACCAATCTGGATACCGATACTGACCGTGAAAACGATTTTATCTCCATTGATCTATCGCACAATGCCCAACCCAACTGGATTTTGGATTTTTACGAACAGCTCAACGCTGCAACCAATGAATATGAATACATGATACAGGCACAATGGATGGAAAACGAAAACCTCCCTCATCTCAAAATAGATGAAAAAGTTTTTCTCGATTTTGCAGAAGCGATTCAAAGAACGGCACAAAAAATTCTCAATCGCTAAATATACGTATCACCTTTTCAGAATATACCCCGTCCCGTATATATTTTCGATACTTAAGGTGCCCACTTTGTTCCGTATCCGATTGATCAATTCCCGTATGGTGGAATCACCGATACTCTTATCCCCCCACACCGCTTGACGCAGCTCTTCCATCGTAATCGGCAAATCAGGTTTAGTCAAAAAGAGATGAAGTGCTGCTGTCTCATTCTTGCTTAATTCGATAATTTGAGTGTACCAATGCAACCGATTGTGTTCTATATCCAGCCAGCACTCCGGAAATTTATTTTTAGCCTGTTTTTTCCCTTCCAAATGCTCTTTTTTTACTCTCGAAACAACGATATGCAATACGGCCATCAAATCCGCTTCCCTAAAAGGTTTTACAAGAAAACCGTACGGAATTGTCACGGCCGCTTCCTGTAACGTCTGAGGGTCGCTGTAAGCACTGATATAAACGATAGCTACATTATCATCCGCCAAACTCCGAGAGAGTTGAATTCCGTCTTCCGAACCTTGTATATTAATATCCATAATAATGATATCTATAAGGTGCCCAGCTAAGAATTTTCGTGCTTCCAGCGCACTTTTTGCACTGCCGGCAACTTCATACCCCATATCTTCGATAATTTCACGTATAAAACGGGAGGTAATCGGTTCATCCTCAACGATCAGAAATATCGGATTCATTCAAAAACTCCAATCTAAAATAGGTACCCTTGTATTTTTTATAAACGATCTGCGCATCCGGCAATTTATCCGCCAATGAATGTACCAACATAATACCGATACATTTTTTGTTCTGCGTGAACCCTTCAAAACCGATGCCGTTGTCTTTGATACGAAGAGAGACACGATTACCGCGCTGCTCACACCGAATGAAGAGTTTGTTTCCGGTATCGGTGCCTCTATAGGCATGTTTAAATACATTGCTTAATACTTCATTGCAGATTAATCCTATCGTAACAGCGCTGTCCATATTAATCTCAAGCGGTTGAAACGACGCATCAATTCGAACCGATTCGCTCAACGTATTACGCCTGCAAAGATCAACGAGTGAGCGGAGGTACTCTTCTAAATTGACCAGCGTAATGTCATTATTTTGATAGAGCATCTCATGGATCACCGCCATACTTTGCAATCGTGCGGTACTGTCATCAATCAACGTATGAACGGCTTCATTTTGGGTTCGTCTTCGCTGAAGCCACATCATTGAAATAATCACCTGCAAATTGTTCTTTACCCGATGATGTACCTCTTTGAGGAGTGCCTCTTTTATCGATACGCTTTTGTGTAACTCCTGATTAGCCAAAAACAGCTCTTCTGTCCTCTCTTTTACCTCTCGAGCAAGCTCCTCTTTTGATTGTCGCAATACCTTGGTCAAAATTTTTGCTTTCTCTGCCGCCTCTTCCTGAAACCGCTCTTTCTGAATACGGATGACGTTGATGCGATCGGCCAAACCGAACGAAAGGAGGAGAAGCTCAAAAAAGACTCCGATATGCGTCCCCCATGTTGTAAAAAAATTGATCGGCAGTAACCCGATATTTTTCATCCCTGTCAACATCGTGCCGATAAACAATAATATCCATGCGATCAGATAAAATTTTGACGCTCTGACGTTATAGCGATAATAAGCGATCAATCCCACCGTTACCATGCTCGATGTTGCAATAAAGAGGACAATGACCGATAAGATAAGTCCATGATAATAATCGAGTAGCGTAGTAAATATAAGGATAATTAGTGAAAAGGCCAAAATTATTTGAAGCGCTTTGTCCTGCTTCGGCAATAGTGCTTTTGTATCCAAAAAAGTACGGGTAAACATTAGAGCCAAAACGTGAGCCAAAACGATCAAAAACGGGATAATTGTATTGTTGAGTGCAGGATGATCGGGCCAAATATACCGAAATGCAACTCCGCTCAGAGCCAAAAGGGCTAGTAGATTGGCAATTTGAAAAACGACGTAGTAAAAATAACTCCGTTCGCGGATAGAGAGGAAGAGGAAAAAGTTGTACAGGATCATTATGGCCGCTCCACCGTAAAAAATCCCTAAAATGGCTATTTTCTGCATCTCTGAAGCATAATACTGCTCAAAACTCATGAGATAAAGCTCTAGGTCCATTGAACTCATAGAGCGAATATGGAAATAGAGCGTCTCTTTGGTTTGAGCCTCCATTGTAAGGTGAAAAATAATGTTTTCATCTTTTTTCTCATGCAATGTGAGGGCGACCGAATCTCCGCTGATTTTTCTACTGTAGGTTCCATCCGAAGTGATTCGATAGAAAGTGACACTGTCCAATAGGGGATAATTAAATTTCAACAACCGTTTAATCGGGTATTTTTGCGGGTTTTCAAGGGAAAGTTTAATCCAAAAATCGGACTTTGTCAGTCCAAATCCTGCGGAACGGCCATTTAATGGACGAAACATTTTTTGGGTATCTTCCATCAGAACACTATCCAGATTCAATTCCCCGTTTGTAGCTTCGAGATAGAGATAGTTTTCATGAAGAGGAGTATGTGAAGCGGTGACGTCAACATAGTTTTCAGCTCTGATAAGTGCGCTTAGGAAGATAAAAATTACAATTATGCGCATCTGTTCTTTCATAACATATAAAATAAATTAACGTGACCCATTCCTAAGTCTCAATTATAAAGAAAACTATTCTAACAATGTGGCATCATTTTCTAACAAAATATTACTATAATATTTCTAATAATTATATTTCATAGGTAAGAACAGAATGGATTCAATCAAGTTTTATGGTTTAGGATCGTTATTTGATAAACAATTAACAGCAGAAATAAATCCGGTATTATCACAAACGAAAACCGTAAAAGAACAACCCTCTCCCGCTCAAGATATCACCAAGATTGTTGATGATCTCAACCATTCCCTCAGCCAGCTCAACACGACATTACGCTTTAATGTCGATAGTGAATCCAATGTCTTTTATGTTGCAGTAATCGATACAAAAACTAAAGAGATGCTACGCCGTTTCCCCGTCGAAGAGCTACCGACCTCGACCGCAATACGTCATAATTCCTCAGGAATTTTTCTCAATACGAAAAGCTAAGTTATTCAGAGACACAGCGGAGATATGCCGTTTCTCCTTTATTAACTGTCGCTACAGAACCGAGTTTGAAACCGACCACATATCCCTCCGCTGAACTGAGACTCTCACTGCTCCAGTAATAACGGTGCATCATTGCTCCGAAATAGCGCATATCGACACTGGGACGAAAATGCTCATAATCGACAATCCCGTAGAGTTCTTCCAGTCTCGGTACTCTCCAAGCGCGCCCGTGAAGTGTCAGGCTTTCACACTTTTCGTGTGCTTGATCGAACGTAAATTTGGCACGTTTATCGGTTGCATCCAACGAGTGCCAAAGGAGCCCTGAACTGTTATCTTCTGTCCCTTCCACGCGCAGGCGGTAGTTGCGAGATGGCTTTATTTCAGGGATATCGGTACATGCCGCCGCAATTTTTTTCGTCGGCGGAGAGAGGGTAATATTACGCTCTTTAGGGAAAAAACTGTACCCCACCATTGCGATAATACCGCCATCCCCCTCGCTTCCGGTTCCGATTTCCGTATTGTCTGAGGGGCCGCGGTTGTATGACCAATAACTGAAACCCTCTACAAACGGAATATTTGAAGGGAGAGCGAAAAGTTCATGTATCGACATCTGACGCCAAGAACTACCAAAAGAGCGGCAATACTCTTGGGCTTGCTCTTGTGTATAATGTTCTGAGGGAGAGAGTCGTATCTCTCCCCACCCTATGCTCACGCAAAGAGAGAGGATAAGACTAAATCGAAGCACAATAATCGGCCAACAATCCGCCGCGAAGCTTTTCAGACGTTTCATCGCCGAGCAGTTTTTTCACAATCGCCAAACCAAAGCAAATCGCCGTCCCAGGACCGCGAGATGTCATAATATTGCCGGTTTGGACAACAGCATCCGCATCCCCGAGATATCCGGCGACATTGATTTCATCTTCAACACTCGGATAGCAAGTGTACCCCTCCCTAAGAACTCCGGCGGTGTAAAGAGCATACGGTGCGGCACAAATCGCTCCGATATTTTTACCCTTTGAGTTCATCTCTTTGAGAAGATTTTGTACTCCTGTATCATCAGCCAAGGCTTTGGTACCGCCCCATCCTCCCGGAAGAACGATCATATCAAGCTCATCCGCACAGATCCCTTTGATCGGACAGTCCGCATGAACCGTAATACCGTTAGCCCCTTTTACAAGTAGATTCTCATTCAATGACCCCATGATAACTTCGATCCCCGCACGACGAAGAACATCGATAATACTGATCGCTTCGATCTCTTCAAACCCCTCTGCGATAGGTACTAAAACACGTAGCATACTATAACTCCTTGGACTCTATTAACTCAAGCTTAAGCCGCTGATTTTATCGTACTATTGTACACCTTGAAAATAAAAAAAAGAAATAAAGGTTAGATTAACTGATAGAAGGAAAGAAAAAAGCGGTTTGCGGACAAATCCGCAAGGAGGGTGAATTACTTCACCTTCTCCATATATTCACCCTCAACGGTGTTAACTTTGATAATATCACCCTCAAGAACGTGGTAAGGAACTTGTACTACTGCACCCGTTTCCAATGTAGCCGGTTTTTTAGAACCGCTTGAGGTATCCCCTTTGAAGTTCGGCGGAGTTTCAACGATTTTGAGTTCCATAATTTCAGGCGCTTCAACACTGATTGCGTTACCGTTGTGGAAGATCATTTGGACGCTGGTGCCGTCTTTGATCCATTTCATCGCATCTTCACATTGATCATACGTCAGACCAAGCTGCTCATAGCTTTCGTTATCCATAAACTGAAGCATTTCGCCATCATCATACAAAAATTGCATCGTGGTATGGACAAGATTCGGTACTTCGAATTTATCCCCCGCATGGATCGTTTTTTCGATCACTTTACCATTCAAAAAGCTCTTTACTTTACAACGGACAAATGCCGCCCCTTTGCCCGGTTTAACGTGTTGGAACTCGACGACTTTGTACGGTACCCCCGTAATCTCCAAACGTACACCTTTTTTGATATCACCCATACCGATTGTTGCCATGAAAAACCTTTTTCTGATCTTGTAGTGGGCGAATTTTACCCGAAAGTAGCACGAAATTCAAACCCGATGTAACTTATGGTATGATTTTTAGAATTAAGTCCGCTTTGTTTTGAGGGTTTTTAGCTCTATTAAACTCGTTGATGTGTATAATAAACCTTATACGATTGATTATAATCACAAATACATCACAAGGAAACCTGTTTATGACAAACCTTTCGCGTATTTTCAGCACATCGCTCCTCATCGGTTCATGTCACCTCCTCGGGGCGGGTTTATCGCTCCCTGCGGCACTGGAAATTTTAGAAAATAATAACCTTGAAATCAAAACGGCCGCCCTCGACGTACAAAGCGCTTCGAGCGATACTTCCATCGCAAAAGGGTATAACTTCGGCTCACTTGATTTGACTCAGAATGTCATACGTTCCAATGATGCCGGAAACGTCTTCGGCTTTAAACTCAGTTCACGAGAAGCAGATTTTAATGATTTCGGCTTCGATCAGTTCTTGGGACAAATGAGCGGACTACCGGGAAATACCCAACAACTATTAGCGACTCAGCCAAAAAATCTCAACTACCCCGGCTACCAAAACTACTACCAAAGTAAACTCACCTATATGGTTCCCCTCTTTGTCGGCGGCAAACTGAGCGCGTACGGTGATATTGCCGAGAAGATGGAAGAGATCAAAAAGCTCGATGAATCGCATGTCAAAACGGAAAAAATATACGAAACCCGTAAGAGCTATTACGATATGGCACTCCTCCAAAACTCCATCGACCATATGAAAACCATCCATAAAAATATCTCGACCTTAGAGCGAACGACGCAGATGATGATTCAAGAGGGATACGCCAAAAAAGTCGATCTCCTCGAAGTGGAAGCGCGTAAATCAAATGTCGAGCGGAGCCTCACCGAGATGGAAGCGAATAAAAAGCTTCTCTATCACTATCTCAGTTTTCTCCTCAATACTCCCGTAACGGAGATCGAACTCCCCTCAAACGACTACCCAACCTCAACCATCAGTGAAGAGGATGTCCTGGCAAACAATACCGATCTCAAAAAAGCCGCCCAAGGGTTAGAGATTCGTGAAAGAATGGTCGATGTTGCTTATGCCCCTTTTCTCCCTCAAATCGGTGCATTCGCCGAAGCCAGCAGTGCCGATGATACGTTTTTAGGTGATTTCAATGACCATAAAGCCTATACCATCGGTGCGAAACTCAGCTGGAACCTCTTTAACGGCGGAGTCGATAAAAACTCTCTCGAAAAAGCCCGCATCGAGAAGATCAAAACAACGACCCAAGTAGAGTTGGCCAAAAAAGGGATCGCCCTTCAATACGATAAAATCCGAACCGAAATCGAAAGCCTCAACTCCCAAGTCAAAAGCTTGGAAAAAGAGCTCGAACTTTCAAGCCAAATCTATAAAAATTACGAAGGTCGTTACCACGAACACCTCGCCTCTATGAGCGATGTCATTATTAAACAATCCCAACAGATTGAAAAAGTTCTTAACCTTCAAATGGTTAAAAATCAACGTAACGAGCGTATCTTCGCCCTCGAAAAACTTAGTAACGGAGTCAAATAATGAAATTTTGGATCACCTCTCTCGCCCTTGCCTCAGCCCTTAGTGCCGCAGGCCTTACCCTATCAGGAAGTGTTATCAGCGATAACCAAAAAATGATTACCAGCCGCAATATGGGATTCGTTACCAGTGTTAATGTTTCAGAAGGTTCACGCGTACGCAAAGG